>CAZCWE010000129.1:0-10040 GCA_964502285.1 uncultured Spirulina sp.
CCTCGCCTTCCTCAAACTCCTCCGCGACAGTGAAACGCCTTTTGATCTCTACGGGCGCGGTCTCCCGGCCTGGGCTCAGGGTCAGGGGGAACTGGTGAACAAAGCCAACGCCCTGGGGCCCTACTATTACAACCTCGCCATTGAAAACTACGCCGACAATGATTGGTATGTGAGCGAAAAGCTGTGGGATGCGCTGCTGGGGTGGTGTTTGCCGATTTACCACGGCGGCACAGCGGCCGATCGCCTCCTGCCGCCGGGGAGTTTTTTGCGGTTGCCCAGTTTAGACGCGGCGGGGGCGGCCTATATTCGCGACGTGACCTCGACCCTTGATGCTTGGCATGAGGCCCAGGATGCGATCGCTGAAGCCCGCCAAATCATTCTTCACAAGCTCAATCTTGTCCAGTGGCTCTCCGACTTTGTCAACACCCCAGCCACCCCATAGACCCGATTGACCCGGAGGATTTTTTGTCAATTCTGATCATAATTATCCGGATTGACAGGGCAATTGGGCATAGGGTAAGACAATACGTTTGTGATAACAATGTGGTGGCAATGAACTGGAAACAAACTGTGATGCGTTGGCGTTGGATTAGCCTAGGAATTCTAAGCTGTGTGGTGGTTTTAGGCTGTAGTGGCCCTCAGACGTTGGTGATGGGAACCTCGGCGGACTATCCCCCCTATGAATTTCGGGATCAGGACAATACCATTGTGGGATTCGATGTGGATATTGCCACAGCGATTACCCAAGAGTTGAACTACGAGCTAGAAATCCGCGATATGGATTTTGATGAGTTGATCGATGCTCTGGAGGCGGAACAGGTGGATTTTGTGATGGCGGGGATGAGTCCGACGGCGGAACGTCTGGAGCGGGTGGATTTTACCCAACGCTATTACGAGAACAGCAGTGTCATTGTGGCGACGAGTGCCAAGCCGATCACCACGGTGACTGATTTGCAGGGGCAGACCATCGGGGCTCAGGAAGGCACGATCCAGGCCGAAGCTGTGGCCGAGCTAGACGATACCACCTTAGTTACCATGGCGAAGGTGGGGGAATTAATCCAAGGCTTGAAAGCGGGAACGTTGGCTGCGATCGTGGTGGAGCGCAACGTGGCGGAAAAATATATCGCCTCGAATCCGGATCTGCTGTTGGGGGATACCGTGCCCACGGAGACGGCGGGGAGTGCGATCGCATTTCCTAAAGGCTCACCCTATACCGAGCAATTTGACGCTGTCCTTCAGGAAATGAAGGACAATGGAGAGATCAAAGCCCTCATTCAACAATGGTTTGACTAGGAAGGCTTGCTGTATTCAGCCCCAAATAGAGTAGTTTGAAGTGGTTTTCACGCTGGACTCTCCAGCCCCCTGAGAGTATTTCCCTCCGCATTCTGTTGGTCCTCCCCTTCGTGTTGCAAATTACGACGGCCGTAGGACTGACAGGATGGCTCTCGGTGCGCAATGGTCAGCGGGCGATCAACGATGTCACCGGGCAATTACGGAGCGAGGTGACGGCGCGGATTCAGCAGCAACTCCAGGACTATATCACCCGGCCGGAAACGGTGAATCAACTCAATGCCAATACGGTGCGGGTGGGGTTTTGGGATGGTCAGGTGCAAAATTGGGAACCGTTAATCGCCACCTTTCAGCAGCAGATGGCCCTAGTGCCGGAGTTGGGGGCGCTGCAATTTGGCAGCTTGGCGGGGGATTTAATCAGTGTTAAACGGTTGGCCGATGGCACGGTGCAGGGCTGGGTGCAAATCCAAGACCCGCCGATCCTGCGTCAATTGCAGTGGGATGAGGCGGGTGAGCGTCAGGCTGTGCCCCGGACTGAGGCACGGCTGATTGATGTACCGGCGCAACTCTGGTTTCAGGCGGCGATCGCGGCCGAGCGTCCCACTTGGGGCGACATCTACACCCGCATCGACACTCAATCCCTCGCCCACCCCTTCAGCCAGCTCGTCAATGACCCCGATGGTGAGCCGCTCGGTGTGTTTAATGCCGAATTGCAACTGGATGCCCTGGGGAATTTTTTACAAACCCTGGAGATTAGTCCATCGGGTCAGGCCTTCATCATGGAGCGATCGGGGCTGTTGGTGGCCAGTTCCACCCTCGATCAACCCTTTTTGATGACCTACGGTACAACCCTGCGGATTAAGGCGATCAATAGTAGCGATCGCCTCCTGTCCAGCACCGCCACCCACATCCAAACCCGCTACCCCGACCTCAGCAGCCTCGACACCGATCAACAACTGGAATTTTTCCTCGATGATGAACGGCAATTCATCCAAGTCACCCCCCTCCGCAATGACCAAGGCATCGACTGGCTGATCGTCGTCGTCGTACCCGAAGACGATTTTATGGGACGCATCCATGCAAACACCCGCACCACCCTCCAACTCTGCGCCCTGGCCCTCGCGGGGTCGATCCTCCTCGGTCTGCTCACCTCCCGCTGGATTACCCGCCCCCTCACTCGCTTGATCACCGCCAGTCAAGCGATCGCCTCCGGCAAACTCGACCAAACCGTCCGCCACGGTCGCATCACCGAAATTCAACTCCTGGCCCAGGCCTTCAACGCCATGTCCAGCCAACTCACCGAATCCTTCAGCATCCTCGAACAGCGC
This sequence comes from uncultured Spirulina sp., assembly GCA_964502285.1. Lineage (GTDB taxonomy): Bacteria > Cyanobacteriota > Cyanobacteriia > Cyanobacteriales > Spirulinaceae > Spirulina. The sequence continues at coordinate 2,619 of CAZCWE010000129.1, forward strand.
GTCCAACACCGCACCGCCAAACTCGCCGAAGCCGAAGCCGAATTACGGGGCATCTTTGCCGCCATGACCGAACTCGTCTTCATCACCGATGCCGACGGACGCTACTTAAAAATCCCCTCCACTAACCCCGATCTGCTGATCCAACCCGCTGAAACCATGATTGGCAAAACCAATCATGATCTCTTTCCCCCAGAGCAAGCCGATGAATTTTTAGACTACATTCGCGAAGCCCTCACCAACACCGTCAGCATCACCACAGAATACAAAATTTTCATGCCCCAAACCCAGCGCGAACTGTGGTTTGCGGCCACCATTTCCGCGATCACCGACACCACCGTGCTTTGGGTTGCCCGCGACATCACCCAACGCAAAATCCTCGAACAAGACCTCCATCGTTCCCAACAATTTTTAAACACCATTGTTGAGAATATTCCCCTCGCCATTTTTGTCAAAGATGCCCAAAATGACTTTCGTTATGTGCTGTGGAATCCCGGTGCGGAAAGACTCTACGGGTCTAAAGCTGAAGAAACATTAGGGCTGAATAGTTATGATTTAGAAACACCCGAACTCGCCGCCCAATTCACAACAGAAGATCAAAAAATTATCGAATCTGGTGAAACCCTAATTCATGAGCATGAGGTTATTCGCCATCACTATCGAGATATTTTACGACAGCGACTGATCAAGCTGCCGTTGCGGAATGAATATGGTGAAATTCAATATATTCTTTGTATTGCTGAGGATATTACCCAAAAGGAACAAGCCGCCGAAACCCTCCGTAAAAATGAAGCAGAATTTCGCCATTTGATTCAAAATGTCAGTTCCACGATTATCCGCTGGAAACCCGATGGCACGCTGCTATTTATTAACCGTCGGGGCTGCGAACTCTTTGGCTATTCGGAGGCGGACATTATTGGCAAAAATCTCGTGGGGACGATTATCGCGCCAGAAAACGAAAGCGGCCATGATTTACGGAAAATGTTGGCAGAAATTGCCCAATATCCTGACCAAAACCGAGTTCATGAAAATGAAAATATTCGCCAGGATGGGCAGCGATTATGGGTGACTTGGGCTAACCAGCCAATTTATGATGAGGACGGTGAACTCGTGGAAATTCTTTCGGTGGCCACGGATACGACGGAACGACGGTTAGCGGAAGAATCCTTGCGTGCTGAACAACATCGCTCGGAACAATTGCTGTTAAATATTCTGCCTCACACGATCGCCCAACGGTTAAAACGCTCGACGGGTTTGGTGGCGGAGTATTTTTCGGAAGTGACGCTGTTGTTTGCGGATATTGTCGGGTTTACGCAGTTATCCTCAACGCTGGCTCCGTCGGAATTGGTGGATTTATTAAATCGGATTTTTTCGTTGTTTGATAAGTTGACGGATTGGCATCATTTAGAAAAAATCAAAACCATTGGGGATGCCTATATGGTGGTGGGGGGCTTGCCGATTTTTTTTGAAGATCATGCGATCGCGATCGCTGATTTTGCCCTCAATATCCAAGAGGCGATTAGTAGCTTTACCTATCCCGATGGCCAGCCGATCAACCTGCGGATTGGCATTCATACGGGGCCTGTGGTGGCCGGGGTGATCGGGATTCGGAAGTTTAGCTATGACCTCTGGGGCGATACGGTCAATATTGCCTCGCGGATGGAATCCCAAGGAATGCCGGGCTGTATTCAAATTACCGCCACCACCTACGCCAAAATCGCGGATCATTTCGACTGTGAAGAACGCGGCACGATTACCGTGCGCGGCCGGGGCGACATGAAAACCTATTGGCTGTTGGGGCATAAAAATCCAGAAGATGGGGTTTAAGGTGTTATTTCAAATGACAAAATTCTAGCAACCGATTAAATTTGGTTCTCAATGCTGGGTTTCGACTCCGCTCAACCCTCCGCTTTTACTTGTAGCCCTACAGAACATTGGGGTTTCCCCAGATTTTTGGATTATGCGGTCTAGGGTCATACATTACAAAATTTGAAGCGATCGCAGTTTGACCGGGCTGCGATCGCCCGACCCCTTCAAGGCTTCATCGATTTCGCCGCAAAATCTTTTGATTGAGCCCGGATATCCTTTGCTAAAGTGAGGGGTTAAAATAACGTGACTCTCTTGCTCCCCTAGATTTCGCCATGGCTCTTATTGTTCAAAAATATGGTGGTACATCCGTCGGGACAGTGGAACGCATCCAAGCCGTTGCCCAACGGATTCAGCGCACTGTCAACGCCGGCAATCAAGTGGTGGTGGTCGTCTCCGCCATGGGAAAAACCACCGATACCCTCGTGGGTTTGGCCAACGACATCACCCCCAACCCCAGCCGCCGCGAGATGGATATGCTGCTCTCGACGGGGGAGCAAGTGACGATCGCCCTCCTCAGCATGGCGTTGCAAGCCTTGGGGCAAGAGGCGATTTCCCTCACGGGGGCGCAGGTGGGCATCGTCACGGAATCCGACCATAGCCGCGCCCGCATTTTAGAAATTAAAACCGATCGCCTCCAGCGTCACCTCGACGAAGGCAAAGTGATCGTCGTGGCGGGGTTCCAAGGCATCACCCGCAGCACGGATTTAGAAATCACCACCCTCGGCCGGGGCGGCTCGGATACCTCAGCGGTGGCCCTCGCCGCCTCACTCCGGGCCAGCCAATGCGAAATCTATACCGATGTGCCGGGGATTCTCGCCACTGCCCCAAGCGCGATCGCTCCACAACCTGGAAATCACCAAAGCCGTTGATGCGGTGGAATTCGACACCGATCAAGCCAAAGTCGCCCTGTTGCGCGTTCCCGATCGCCCCGGCATTGCCGCCAAACTCTTCGGGGAAATCGCCCACCAAAATGTGGATGTGGATTTAATCATCCAGTCCATCCACGAGGGCAACACCAACGATATCGCCTTCACCGTGGTGCAAGGCTTGCTCACCCCCGCCGAAGCCGTGGCCGAGGCGATCGCCCCCGTCCTCCGCAGTCACCACCCCAGCGATGCCGCCGAAGTCCTCGTCCAGCGCGACATTGCCAAAATTTCCATCGTTGGCGCGGGGATGATTGGCCGCCCTGGCATCGCCGCCACGATGTTCAAAACCCTAGCCGATGCACGGGTCAATATTGACATGATCTCCACCTCCGAGGTGAAGGTGAGTTGTGTGATTGGGGCGCAGGATTGCGATCGCGCGATCGCCGCTCTTTGCGACAGCTTCGAGATCAACACCTCCACCCTCCAGCAGAGCCTCACCCATCCCCCCATCCCCGCCGAACTCCCCCCCGTGCGTGGCGTCGCCCTCGATCGCTCCCAAGCCCAACTCGCCATCCGCCACATTCCCGACCATCCCGGCATGGCCGCCCACATTTTCAGCCTCCTCGCCGCCGAATCGATCAGCGTTGACATGATCATCCAATCCCAACGCTGCCGGATCATCAACCACACCCCCACCCGCGACATCGCCTGCACCGTCGCCGCCGCCGATGTCGAACGCGCCCGCGCCGTCCTGATGCCGATGGTCTCCACCTGGGACGCGGGCGAAGTAGCGATCGACACCGATGTGGCGAAAGTCAGCATCGTCGGCGCGGGGATGCAAGGCCATCCAGGGATCGCGGCAAAAATGTTCGCCGCCCTGGCGAATCAACAATTCAACATCAAAATGATCGCCACCTCGGAGATCAAAATTAGTTGTGTCGTCGCCGCCGCCGAAGGGGTTGCCGCCCTCAACGCCATCCACGAGGTTTTTGAACTGAGCAGCACAACCCGCATCGAAGTCCCCGCGTAATTGCACCCATTTTCATTCGACCCTGGATTGTGGGACGGGTGGTCTTTGCTGATGAATCGGTAGCACCAGGGTGAACGTCGTTCCCTGACCCGGTGTGGACTCGCAGCGGAGTTCGCCTTGGTGTTGCTTGACAATAATCGAGTGGGCAATCGACAACCCCAGCCCAGTCCCCTGGCCGATAACTTTAGTGGTGAAAAACGGCTCAAAAATTTTCGCTGCGATCGCCGCTTCAATGCCCGTGCCGTCATCAGCAATTTGGATCAAAATCGACTGCTCAGATACCTGACCCGTCTTGATCGTAATCACCCCGCGTCCATCGGGCTCAGTCACCGTTTCGCGATACTCTTCCACCGCATCGATCGCGTTACTTAATACATTCATAAACACTTGATTTAATGGCCCTGGATAACAATCAATACAGCGTGTGGCGGCATAGTCTTTCTGTACCGTAATGTGTGGATGGTCGGGGGTCGCTTTCAAGCGATGGTTGAGAATGAGCAAGGTACTATCTAGACCTTCATGGACATCGACTTGTTTAAATTCCGACTCATCCAGGCGAGAAAAATTACGCAGCGATGTCACAATATCCCGAATCCGGGTTGATCCCACCTGCATCGATTGCAGCAAAGCGGGTAAATCTTGGCGGATAAAGTCGAGATCATACTCTTCAATTTGGGCAAGGGTATTCGGAGCCAACGCAACCCCATCCTGCTGATATAAATCCACCACGGTGAGCAATTCTTGCGTGTAGGTTGTGGCGTGGATAAGATTGCCATGAATAAAATTAGCCGGATTATTAATTTCATGGGCAATGCCAGCGACTAATTGACCCAGGCTAGAGAGCTTTTCATTTTGAATGACTTGACCTTGGGTTTTTTTCAATAATGAGAGCGTGGATTCTAAATCCTGTTTTTGTTGCGTGAGTTCGATTTCCGCCTGTTGGAGTTGGGTGAGGATTTTTGCCTCCTCACGGCTGTCTTGAGCCATTTTTTGTGAAAGTTTAATGCCATACCAGGTCACACTGAGAATGATGCTGAGGCTGAGAATTAGGAGAATAAATTCATAATATTTGAGTTGTGTGACAATCAATGATTGTTGAGTATAATTATCGTTTTGAATCGCAAACACAATATTATTTAACTCACTAAAGCGTTCGCCAATTTGATGGGAACGCTGATCCATTTCAGCCATCTTTTGGGATGCTGTTGCGATTTTTCCTTGATCAAAGTCCATCAAAATTGCGTTGGCATCGTCAACCATTAATTGAAATTCTGTGGCGATCGCATCAAGCTGGCTCAACAGAATTTGAGCTTGCTCCTTGTCTTGCATGGATGCCAAATTTGCTTTGATTTGATCCTGTTGAGCAGCAAAGGCCTTCAGAGCCTCATTGAGATTTTTTCGCTCTTCTGAAACACTTTGAGAAATAAAAATATTATTGCCCGGTGCATTGGCTCGAATGGCAATCCGGCTCAGTTGATCATAGGCTTCGAGCCGTTGATACCAGACTTGACTGAGGATGATGGACTGATTATAGTTGGAGACTAATTGCTGATTGAGATGAGAGCTTAATACAATCGCAAGAATATTAAATCCAGCCAGCAGGAAATACGTAGAATGCAAATTTAATTGATGGTTGAGGGGCAGGCGTTTAACCATGATGGAGGCAGTGATTTTTACAAAAAGTCTAGTCACAGGGGCGAATGGACTGTCTCATTGTTCTACATACCCCTCATTAACATTAGAATCTGGATTGTGCGTCCATGGGATTCAATTTTTACTTTAGACTGAATCCTAAAAATCGCGCCTCCGGGAAGAAGCGCGATCGCAGCCTTTTAGATTAATCAATCATGATGAGCTAAAGCGTCACATCCCGACACCCTAACGCCGCCAAGAGACCTTCGGTAAAATTTCTTGCTTGTCGACCCGATCTTGATACTTCACCGCAAAATTCAAGAGGGAATCCAACAGAGAATCCGAGAGGAAGTGAGGCTCTAAGCCGAGATCCAATAGCTTGGTATTTTTGGCGTTGAAATAATGTTCTTCGAGTTCGACGCGGGGGTTGTCGAAACTCTGGATGTCTACTTTCAGGCCAAGGGTGCTGCCGGCTTTTTGCACCATCGTTGCCAAATCACTAATGCTAAAGAGTTCGGTGAATTGGTTGAAGACGCGGAAATCACCGGGGTCGGCGGGGTTGTTGACGGCGATTTCAATACAGCGCACGGTGTCGCGGATATCAAGGAGGCCGCGGGTTTGGCCGCCTTTGCCGTAGACCGTCAAGGGATGCCCGATCGCCGCTTGAATACAGAAGCGATTCAAGGCCGTACCAAACACGCCGTCATAGTCCAAACGGTTCACTAGCATTTCATCCATGCCGGTTTCTTCGGTCAAGACACCGTAGACAATCCCTTGGTTGAGATCCGTAGCGCGTAGACCCCAAATTTTACAGGCGAAATGAATATTGTGGCTGTCGTGGACTTTGGAAAGGTGATAGAAACTGCCCGGTTGTTTGGGGTAAGGCAGGGTATCTTTGCGGCCGTTATGTTCGATTTCGATGTAGCCTTCTTCAATGTCAATGTTGGGCGTGCCATATTCACCCATGGTTCCCAATTTCACGAGGTGGCAATCGGGAAACTCATCGCGCATGGCAAAGAGAATATTGAGGGTTCCAACCACGTTGTTGGTTTGGGTCATGACGGCGTGTTCGCGGTCAATCATCGAGTAGGGGGCCGATCGCTGTTCACCAAAGTGAACGATGGAATCGGGCTGGAATTCTCGGAGAGACTTGATTAAAAAGTCGTAGTTATTAATATCACCGATGTAGAGATCGATATGTTTTCCGGTTAAGTCTTTCCAGCGCTGTAGCCGTTGCTGAATGGGTGCGATGGGGGTGAGGGTATCAACACCAAGTTTGGCATCCCAATGGCGGCGGATCAGGTTATCGAGAATGCCGACCTCATGTCCTTGATTTGAGAGGTGGAGTGCTGTTGCCCAGCCGCAATACCCATCCCCACCGATGACTAAAACTTTCATATTGCCTTTTTCGTGGTTGTCTTTACCGATACTCGCTAAATGTATCAGGTATTGGGGCATTGTTGGGGATCAAGTTTGGGCGGCGATTGGGGCGAAAATGGCGGGGGAATGGAGCGCGATCGCAGCCGGTGGATCGTTGCCGGGCTGGGGGTTGATCGGGGGATCGCAGCAGGGGGAATGAGATTCGCTAAAATAGCGGCAGTGTTGGCAACAAGAGGCTTGTTTATGCGATCGCGATTGGTTTGCACGGTTGGACTCCTGCTGGCTTGGCCCGGCGGGATGGCGAGCGCGATTCCTCCCCCGGAGGATACGCCGGATGAGGTGTTGCGCACGGAGATTATTCTGGAGGCGCGATCGCCGCAAACGGGGGAGCGGCTCACGGCGGCGGAATACGTCCAGGTTGAAGCGGCCCAAGCCGAACGCGCCTACGATCCGGAGCTAGACCCCCGGATTCGCCACATCATCTTTTTACTGCAACTGCGCAGAGCCTTAGAACCGATTATCCCGTTCTTCCCATAGCCCATGCGTGAATTGTGGGGGTCGGTGATTATTTTTTTGGTCTGTCCGGTGCTGGGGGGGTTGCCCGTGGTGGACTGGCTGGTGCGACGGGGAACCGGGAAACGGTTGCGG
>CAZCWE010000130.1:0-6136 GCA_964502285.1 uncultured Spirulina sp.
GGATCGATCGCAACGTAGGCCAACATTTAAACGTTATGTATAAGCAGTAGCCCAAGCTGGGAGAGGGACTTTGCCTCCGGCTCCCCTTCTCCCTTTTTGGGAGAAGGGATGAGGGGATTTCTGCATCAGTGGGATGCCCCCATGCTCAAGACTGCAAGGTGTTGAGCATGGTTTGGAGTTTGAGTTGGATTTCGCGGAGTTCGCGATCGGGGTCAGACCCGGCCACAATGCCCGCGCCGCCGTAGAGTCGGGCTTGGCGATCGCAAATTAACGCCGACCGAATCCCGACGATAAATTCACTGTTCCCCGCCGCATCGAGCCAACCAATGGGCGCAGCATAAAGACCCCGATCAAAGGTTTCGTAGTCGTGGAGGCGATCGCAGGCCACCGCCATCGGCACACCCGCCACCGCTGGCGTGGGGTGGAGTTGCGCCACAATATCGAGGGGGTGCAGCGTCGGCGGAATCGGGGCGGTGATCGGAGTCCAGAGGTGTTGAATATTGCGCAGTTGCAGCAGTCGGCGGGGCGATCGCACCGGATCAAGGCCCAGGTCTCGCAGTTGCGCCACGATATAATCCCCCACCGCATCATGCTCCCGGCGTTCCTTGTCCGACGTGAGCAACTGTTGGGCTAATTCCCGATCACGGTGGGGATTATCGCCACGGGGGGCAGACCCCGCCAGGGCATCGGTATGGAGACAGCGATCGCGCACCCGAATCAGCCGCTCCGGACTCGCCCCAATGAAGGAATGGCCCTGAGCATTGCCGATCGCAAAGGTGTAGCAATCTGGATGATGGTGGCGCAGGGTATCGAGCGCCGCCACCACCGAAAACGGCTGCACACCGAGCAAGTCCACCGCATGGGCAATGACGATTTTCGACAACTGCCCCCGCTCGATCGCCTGTAACGCCCTCTGGACGGCGTGGGTAAAGGGGGCGAACTGATGGGCGGGGTCGAGGCGAGGCGGCGTGGGCGACGGGTGTTTTTTGCCTAAGCTGAGGGTGCTGAGGCGTTGCACGAGGGCTTCACAGCGTTGCCACTGGGCGAGGAAGGTGGCGAGGGTGGTGGTGGGTTCAATGCGACAGTTAAAACTCCAAGTGCCCTGGGGGCCGTGGCGGGCGACTTGGAGTTGAGGGACGATCAGCATCGCGGGGGCGTAGCCGGGGGGCGCGGCGTGGGCGGTGAAGCTGAAGGCACTGAAGGCGTGGAGACCGGCGAAGGGGCGATCGCGATCGCCCGCTTGGGTGAGGTGGGTCTGCTGGGTCGTGAGCCACTGTCGCGCCCGCAAAAAACGGTCATCCCCACTAAAACAAGCGCCCTCCACTTGACCGATGGCAGCGATCGCCACCTGGTGGCTCGGCTGCTCCCAATAGGCCGAAGGCTGATTCTGAAACGGATTACACTGCAACAGCAGCAGCGGGTCAACCGTTGGGTCAAGGGGGTACGACAGACTCAGCAGTTGAGCTACACCCCGTTGCCGCGCCCGGACTGACACCGAGGAAAAAAGGGACTGGAGTTCTCGCGCATCGTATGCCGGGGAAAAACGATAGGGAAGAACGGGCATGGAAAAACGTAAAATTTCTTATAATTTTTTAATTTTGAGTAGGACTCAATGGTATGTCTAAGGAGGGGAAGCCGTCTAGATGACAATGCTCCTATGGTAGCGGAACTCTTAAAAGCTCGGTATCAATCCCCTGCTAGTTTAAAACAATGCATGACACCATTGCGGATTCATTCTGCTTAAATCTCTCACGGATATTAGCCCCATACATCAATTTTGTGGGCTGTTTTTGTGGATGAATTATTGACAGGAACTCTCGTTTTTCTTGCCTGTGCTTGCTGATCTTTGCTGCTAATTTTTTATGACAAGCCCTCAACCCATTTCACCCTCATCACCGTCCTCCCCCTCCCAAAAACAACTGTGGAAAGCCGCGATCAAGCTCCCGATGTACAGTGTTGCGGTGATGCCGATCCTAGTGGGAACGGCGATCGCCTCTCGTGAAACCGGGCAGATCAACGGGGGGATCTTGAGCGCATTTTTGACGGGGGCGATCGCGATTTTAGCCTGGATTAACTTAAGCAATGATGTCTTCGATGCAGACACCGGCATTGACCGCCACAAAGCCCATTCCATCGTCAACCTCACCCAAAACAAAGCGCTGATTTTTTGGATCAGCCTTGGCTGTTTAGGGCTGGGGATTGTGAACATCTTGGCGATCACCTATTTGATGCAAGATTGGCGGATTTTAGGGCTGATCATCGGGGCGTGTGTTTTGGGCTATACCTATCAAGGGCCGCCCTTTCGTCTCGGCTATGTAGGACTGGGTGAGCCGATTTGTTTTGTGACCTTTGGCCCGATGGCGATCGCTGCGGCCATCTATTCCCAATCCGGCACGCTCACCCCCACGTTCTGGGCGATCGCCACCCTGCTGGGCTTGACGACAACCCTGATTTTATTCTGCTCCCATTTCCACCAAGCCGCCGACGATCTTGCCGCTGGGAAGCGATCGCCCATTGTCCGCCTCGGCACCGCCCGCAGCGCGGATCTCCTCACCCTCAGCGTCGTCCTGTTCGGCCTGAGTATTCCCGTTGGCGTTGGGTTCGGCCTCTTACCCTTCGCCACAGTCATCGCCCTGCTCAGTCTGCCGATTGGTGTGGGTCTTGTGCGCCATGTGCGGGCTAACCATGACCAACCGGAGCGCGTCCAAAACTGTAAATTCATCGCCATCAAACTGCATTTTTGGAGCGGCCTCCTGCTGATTCTCGGCCTACTTTTACCCACGGGCTAAGTAATAGCTGCGGCTGCATTCAGAAGCTGCCCATTGGAAGCTAAAACCCACGATCAGAGCCGGACTCAAACCGCCATCCAATGGATTGAATGGGGCGTTACCCCGACGAATTGGGGAGTTGTGAGGCTTTGGCTACGTCGATGCCACTCCAGTTGAGACGAGCGCCGTGGTCTTCAAAAAAAGAGAGGGTATTCAACAGTCCTAGGGCGGATTCGTAGGATTCTTGAATCAGTTCTTGGCGTTCTTCGGGGGTATCGACTAAATCATCGGTGACCAGTTGCAGAGAGCCGAGCATCGCATTGAGGCGGGCGCGGACTTCGTAGGACAAACAGGTGCGCAGTTCCAACGAGGCGCGAATCGAGGCGCGGATCAATGCCGCATTGGTGGGTAGGGTGAATTTTCTCTGTTTTTTGCCGAATTGTAGATCGTGGAGTTTGGCGTAGTGGCCGTCTTTTTCGAGGAGTTCTTCGTGGCTTCCTACTTCCATCACAGCCCCTTGATCGAGGACGACGATCTGATGGGCTTGGCGGATTGTGGACAGGCGGTGGGCAATGACGAGGGTGGTGCGATCGCGGCAGAGTTCATCGATCGCATCTTGCACCAGTCGCTCCGACACCGTATCGAGGGCACTGGTCGCTTCGTCCAAAATCAAAATGTCGGGGTCACGCAACAGGGCGCGGGCAATGGCGAGGCGTTGCCGCTGTCCCCCAGAAAGCATCACGCCGCGATCGCCGACTTCTGTATCCAACCCCTGGGGCAAATTTTGGATAAAGTCGTAGGCATTAGCGCGGCGGGCGGCGGTTTCCACATCCGCATCGCTCACCCCCTCTAGCCCGTAGGCAATGTTGTAGCGAATCGAATTATTAAACAAAAACGTATCCTGACTCACCACCCCCATCGCCTGGCGCACTGACCGCAAGTTTAGATCCCGCAAATCCACGCCATCGATGGTAATCCGCCCCTGCACCGGGTCATAGAAGCGCGGCACGAGATCCACCAACGTTGATTTACCCGCCCCCGATGACCCCACCAGGGCGGTGGTTTTCCCCCGTGGAATCCAAAGATCAATGTTTTTCAGGGTGTTTTCGTCATAGCCGGGATAGTTAAAACTCACCCCCTCAAAGCGAATCCCTTCTTGGAGGGGCGTATAGGCGCGATCGCCCCACTGCATGATCGGTTTATCGTCTTCGCGGAGAAAATGGGCGGTAATTTCCGCACTAGGGGAGACGTTGGCAAACTTACTGCGCTCACCGTTGAGGCGACCGACGAAGGGCAAGAGACGGAACAAGGTGACGAGATAAATGAGCAGAATAGTCGAGAGGGATTGCAGTTGATCGGTGAAAATGTAGCGACCGATGACGACAATGCCGAGAATGGTGAGAATACCCGTGACTTCGTTGATGGGAGCGATCGCCGCATAGTTACTTTGGGAGGCAAATTCTGCCTGCTCCCGCTCTCGAATGCACCGCTCTAAATTCTGATATTCAAAGCGTTCATTGCTGACGGTTTTAATCAGTCGGATTCCCGTCAGAATTTCGAGTAATTTATTGGAATATTCCTGGGATTTTAACGACAGAGTGCGACCGTATTGTTTCGCCTGCAAGACAAACCACTGATTAAGGGCAAACATCAACGTCAGCAGCACCGCCGCTGCGAGGGTCAACTTCCAGGACAGCATCACGAGAATGCCAATGAATACCGCCACAGTGGCCACCGTGGTAAACATCGAAATCGCCAACTTCACCGCATTGGCGGTGCGCCCCACTTCATTGTTGACGGTGTTGATAATATTGCCGATTTTTTGTTTAGAAAAATAGTCCAGATCAAACCGGAGCAGCAGTTTCACCCCTTCGAGGCGCATCCCATTGACGAGCGATCGCGATAAATAATTGGAGACAATTGCGGTTAAATACATCGCCACATTTTTGAGCACGATCGCTAAAATCACCGCCCCAATCATGGCAAAAAATTTCGTATCCCCCGGAAACCGTTCAAAGAAGCGCATCACGGCCTGTAATGCCGCTGGCCCCTTCGTTAACAGTCCGGTATCTTGACCCAAAAACCCCAAGAGCAACGGAACAATTAGGGCGGTACTGATGCCATTAAATAACGCGCCTGAAAACCCTAAAACAACGGTCGCAACAATCAGAAATGGGTAACGGAGAGCAAACTTGAGTAAGAGTTTATTGGTAGACATTGATTCTTTCCACGTAAGGCGGAGTGACCCAGATTAGTGTTGAACTCCGATGGCTAATGGGGTGTCGGTTCGTGTTGAGGCTGTGGGCTGGGGGGCGATAGTTGGTCAGGGGGTTAATGGGGTTAATACCTCTGCTAGTCTAGCGGCCATTGCCGCAAAACTATACTGTTCGATACATCGATTTCGGGCCTGTTGCCCCAGGGCGAGGGCGCGATCGTAGTGGGCGAAAATCCATTGAATCTGGGCGGCGATCGCATCTGGGGATTCCGGTTCGACTAAAAAGCCGGTGTCACCGAGGAGGGTGGGGATATCCCCGACGCGGCTGGCGATGATCGGTTTGGCCATGGCCATGCCGTCGGTGAGTTTGAGGGGAAATTGGGCGCGGGTGATCGGGGTGTCCCGTTGGGGGACGACGATGATATCAGCGGCGGCGACGAGGCTGGGCATGGTGTGGGCGGGTTGGATCGGCAGTTGGATCAGCCAGCGGGCCCAGCGTTGATGGAGGTGGCGATCGTAATCATCGTAGGGGCTGCCGCCGACGATGACGAGGCGTAGATCCGGTTGATCGAGCTGATCCAACGCCAGGAGCACATCTTCAATGCCTTTGTAGGGGCGGGGCGCACCGGGAAACATCAGAACGCGATAATCCGTGAGGCCGTAGCGATCGCGGCTTGTCGTGCGATCGCACCGAGCCGGATCGAACAGGTCTACATCTTTCCCATTGGGCACATAGGAACCCCCAAAACGATCCTGTAAAAATTGACTGTGGATCGTCACCGCATCGGCGCGAGGCACGAGTTTTTCCGCCCAGCGGAGATAGAGGGGATGATCGAGATGGCGCAGGGCTCCGTTGGGTTTGAGGATATCCCGCGCCACTTGTTTAACGCTGGTGGGGTAGCGCAGTTCATCACCGCCACACCAGCCTAAGACCCAATCATCCACATCGAGCACGACGGGGGTACGGGTGCGCCTGCGATGCCAGAGGGCGAGGCCGAGGGTGGTGAGGTAGGGGCGGAGGGCGTAGATGATGTCGCCGCTGATCGCGCGGCTGAGGCGGCGGGCGGATTGCCAAAACTGCGGCAGGGGCTGGCCGGGGATGAGGGTGAGGGGAAAGCGATCGCGCACGGCGGGGTTGGGGGGGCGATCGCCA
>CAZCWE010000130.1:6146-9972 GCA_964502285.1 uncultured Spirulina sp.
CCAAAATTAAAGCCGAGAACCTCCACCTCATAGCCCAACTGCTGGAGGGCTTGGTAGAGTAAAAACGGCCGACTCGCCGCCCAGCGGGCCGCACCACTACCGGACAGGTCATGGGACAGGATCGAAACTTTGAGGGGAGAATGGTGCAAGGGTCGTCATCACGCAAATGGAACGATTGAATCCCCTGAGCCGCAGCGTTCACAAGGGTCAACCTTAGCGCAGAACGGTAGACGGCACGGGGCGAAACAGCCGGATACAGTCTCCTGCCGTCATCACCTTAGCCCGCGAGAATAACAGGGTTAGTCCGTTCGCCCTGCCATTTTAACAAACCTCTTAGAGACGAAACGCAAGTGATGACGACGGTGTTGAGGGGCTCAATCCTTGGAGAATATTAGAGATGCTGAAAACTGCGGTTCGGGCTCTGTTGGCGCGGTTGCCCCAACGTCAGACGAAGGGGGGCGCGTGCTTTGCCTGCCATCAATTTGTCCCCCAGGACACGCCGCAATGCCCCCATTGCGCCGTTTCTCGGCCGCTACTGTGGGGCTACAGCCATCATCTGCAAGGGTGGGGGGTGGATTGGGGGATCACGACGGTGTTGATCTGGAGTTGTGTGGTGGTCTATGGGGTGAGTTTGGGCCTTGATGTGGGGGGCATTCGCAATGGGGGGCTGATGCGGTGGCTGTCGCCGAGTAGTCGCAGTCTGTTGGCGTTGGGGTCTACGGGGGCAGTGCCGCTGTTTGAGTTGGGGCGGTGGTGGACGGTGTTGAGTGCGGCGTGGCTCCATGGGGGGGCGCTGCATTTGCTGTTGAATTTGGCGTGGCTGCGGATGTTGGGGCCAGCGGTGGCGCAGTTTTACGGGGCGGGGCGGTTGCTGTTGATCTATGGGGGGAGTGCGATCGCTGGCAGTCTCGTCACCAGTGCGATCGCCGCTGCTGATTTTTCGTTCCTCCCCCCCGCTCTCCACGGTGCAAACTACACCGTCGGCGCATCGGGGGCAATTTTCGGCCTCCTCGGGGCGTTGCTGTCGGTTCCCTCGCCCCATTTACAACAGATGGCCTGGACCTATGCGCTGCTCAATTTTGCGTTTGGTCTGTTTACGGCGCAGGTGGATAACTGGGCCCATCTGGGCGGCTTGCTGGGGGGCTGGTTGTGTTCGCAGTTGCCGGGGATGGCGGTTAAATCCCCCGAACGGTTTTATCACCTGATCGGGGCGGCGATCGTCGGGGGCTGTGTGATCGCTGCTCTCCTCACCTCGATCCTGACCCCGGTTTAATCAGCATCGTCAATCAGTTCAACCGTGCCCTCTTGCCCATTGACCCGCACCCATTGACCATTGGAAATCTGCATCACCCCCGCCACATCAAACACCGCCGGAATCTGATATTCCCGCGCCAAAATCGCCCCATGGGACAGCCTCCCGCCCACTTCCGACACAATCCCGGCGGCATTGGCCAACAGGGGCGACCATCCCGCATCGGTGTAGGGGACGATCAGCACAGTATTGGCTTCGAGGCTGGATAGGTCTTGGAGCGATCGCACCACCTGCACGCGGCCTTCGATCACCCCTGGACTGACACCAATGCCCTGGAGGGTTTGCCCCACGGGGCGCGAGGGGGGCGGCGGCGGGCGATCGGCGCTGGGTTGGCCGTAGACCACGGGGGGCACATGGGTGAGGGCCTGATGGTGGGCGTAGGCCTGTTGGCGGAAGAGGAGGCGATCGCGCAGGGCCGGATCGAGGTGGTCGGTGTCCCGTTCCACCTGTTGGGTAATTTCTGCCAGGGTGAGGAAGAACAGATCCCCGGCTTCCTCTAACATGCCCGCCTTGAGCCACTGCTGTTCAAGGGACAGCAACGTCCAGCGCAACTGTGCCAGCAGTCGGTTATACAGTTCGGCCACTTCTCCCTTGAGGGTGAGGCGACGTTGCACCAGCTTGGCGAAGGTGGAGCGGGATTCGGGCAGTTCTGGGGGTTGGGAGAGGCGCGATCGCTGCACATCATCAAAGACACAGCGGGTAAACAGTTCCCGCATCGGGCGCGGCTGTTCCGACCAGCGCGGCACGGCAATATCCGTCGCCACCTCACTGAGATAGCCGTATTGCTTTAACCAAACATTGAACTGGTCGAGGATCGACTGACCGTCGGGCATATCCGCCAAATAGGCAAACAGCGAGGGACAACTATCAAAATTCAACTGACCCATGGGCAACAGGTTCCGGCTCTTTTCCGCCAATTGCATCAAGGCCCGCACCGAGGCCACCTCCGGCATCGCTTGGGTGTCCAGTTCCTCATCCCTGATCTGAAAGATGCCTTGACGGATCGCCGCGCTCAACGGAGCCAGAATGTTGTAGTAGGTGGCCCGCTGCAACGTAGACAGAATCAAATCCACCCGCGCCAAGAGTTCGTCGGGGGAGAGTGTGGTGGCGGAGGTTTGGATCTGTTGGAGGGTGGGGATGAACCATTTTTGCTGATCGCGGGCGAAGTCTTGGGGCAGTCGCCATTCCCGCTGCGCCAGTCGCCAGAGTCCCGGCAGATTCTGGAGGGTGCGCAGGATCGGGGGTTTGGTCATCGGTGCGCCACGGGTGAGGAATTCGAGGCTTTCGGGGGGGAGTCCCATGCGGCGGAAGATTTCACCGAGGAGGGTGGCGTTAAAGTAGGCGTGGGAAAAATGCAGGGTGGCGGTGGCCTCGAAATTGAGGCCGGCGGCGCGATCGCCCAGCCCAATCTCAAACAATTTCCCCCACACGCCACAGGTGAGGGGTTGGTTAATCGACCAGGTTAGGGGCCGGATCGCGCCGGGAATTACCTCAGCGGCAATTTTGCGCGTCCAAATCGGGGCGAGGGTGGTGATCGGGCGCGTTTGCAAAATCCACAGGGTTTCGCCGTCGTAGGTCCATTCCATATCCTGGGGAATGCCGTGATAGCGGGCTTCGAGGTCACGACAGAGGCGGGCCACCTGTTGCAACACCTGGGGCGGGGTTTCGCCAGTGCCAGTGATGGTTAAGTCAGCAGGATCGTCTATTTCCGGGCTGTCGAGGGTGCTATTCGTTTGTGGTGAGGGAGCGGCATCCATGGAAAAATAGACGCTGTATTGTTCGGGGGTGGTTTGACCGGACACCACCGCCGCCGCGCCTCCCGGCAGGGCATCAATCACCACCACATCCCGATATTGATCCACCGGATCGCGGCTGAAGGCGACCCCGGAATATTGCCCGGTGATTTGCTGCTGGACGAGGACGGCGAGGGATTTGTCGCGCTGGTGGTGGTGGCGGCGATATTCCACGGCGCGACGGGAGTTATAGGAGGTTTGGCACTGGAGGACGGCGGCTTCGAGTTCGGCGGGGGGGGTGATGTTGGGGAGGGTGACGTATTGCCCCGCAGCGGAGGCGGTGGCGGAGTCTTCCCCGATCGCGGACGATCGCACAATTAACGGCTGCGCTGGGGACGGGTTCAGAGACAAAATGAGGGGCTGGGGATCGTCGCCGGCGGGCAAGACCCAGCCTTCGGGCACAGCGTAGCCCCAGCGTTTGAGGGTGGCTAGGGTGGCCGCTTTGGCCCCGACTTTTTGAGACTCAAGGCGATCACGTAGGGTCAACACAGCATTATCTCCGCGAAAAAATCGAAACAGGGTGCGCGTATCTTGTTCTGAATCGGTGGGTTCGGCCAATTCCAGATCATCGGGGATTTTAGTGTAAATCCAGGCCATCAGGGCGGCAAGGATGATGATCGCGATCGCATAGTCCTGCCCCGACTGCCGCACCCCCAAAATTGTCACGAGCCAAAACAGGCTCACATAACGCCCCGCCCGCCGTTCCCGCACCAGGGTAAAA
>CAZCWE010000131.1:0-426 GCA_964502285.1 uncultured Spirulina sp.
GTCTGCACCTCTCCGGCTGCGATCTGTGCCCGTGCTGTATTGATTTGCTGACGAGTTTGCTCAACCCATGCGGTATATTGGGACGATTCTGCTTCCTCTGGCACATCATCCAATAGCCCTAATAACGCGGCATTTAATGCCATTTCTAGGGATGGATACTGCCCTTGTTGCACTAACGTTTCTAGGATTTCCGTTTGGATGGGGTTCAGGGTAACTTGCACGATCGCACCACCACAGGTTCAGGATAGTTTTACCCCATTGTATCGACGGAAAAATGCGATCGCGAAGCAAGCTGCGGGATTCAAGGCCAATCGGGATGCGGGCTTGAATCCCGGTTTCCGGATTGAATTCGGAGCGGGGTATAACATGCCAGGTCTGGATCAGTTCGTTGGCGAGATAGACCTGATCGTGGCCAAACCCGCTCAC
>CAZCWE010000131.1:436-9233 GCA_964502285.1 uncultured Spirulina sp.
TAAACCGCCATCGTCTTGTGGTTAACTGCCATCGATCGCGACGTGACCACATCCACCCCCGTCCCTAGGGCATCGGCCAGCACCACCGCCCCCCGTTCCACCGGAGCCGTCAAGCATACCTGACGCAGAGCCACACAAAGCGCTTGCACTTGGCCTTTGGGGATGGGGTCGAGGGTTTTCACCGGCACTCGCGCCCAGATGCCGTTATTGATCTTGACCGTGGTGGTGACCATGCGGCGGGGTTCGGTATGTTCTTGGTGGGCGTATTGTTCGCCCCGTTTGCAGGAAAAACCGCGCACTTCGACAATTTCGCGGGGGTGGTCGGGTTCCGTTTCTACCTCCAGACGGCAGCCCATGGGGCAACCAATGCAGAGATAGTGGCTGAGGGTGTCCGGTTGTTGATGGTCGAGAGCAGTCATGATTGGGGCTCCTTGTGAATCATGAGGAGTGGAGAGGGTTTGGCGACCAAACCCCTACGAGTAGGGGCATGGTTTCCATGCCCGGCGATTAGGCCGGCAGAAGATCGATCCGCAGTGCGTCGCCGTGGAAATTTTGGAGGAAACGGGGTTTAACGCTGAGGTTGATCATTTCCGCCGGGAAGACGTAGCGGAGTTTTTTCTCATAGACATCACCGAGGCGCAGCGTACAGTTTTCCATCGGCTGGCGCGATCGCAAATAAACCGTATGGTTGCGATCGCTCGATATCGTCTGGGGTACGCAATAGCCCACATGATCCCCCGGTATCAGTTGGATATTGTCCGGCGGCGGCGCTTGCCCCGTCACATACAGCCCCGCATTGCGCCCGGTGAGGCTGGCCTCAGCACTGACAAAATCCACCAGATCGTGAATATGCACCACATTGCCACAGACGAAAATCCCATCCCGCGAACTTTCCATGCGGCTACTGACCACGGGGCCATTGGTAACGGGGTCGATGCGGAGGTTTAATTGACGGGACAGTTCATTTTCGGGAATCAGACCGATGGACAGCAGCAGCGTGTCGCAGTCGATATCCCAACTGCGGCTGAGGTCGGGCTGAAAATGATTGTCCACAGGAGCAACGGTGACTCGTTCGAGGCGATCGCGCCCTTGAATATCAATCACCGTCGTTTGGAGATGGAGCGGAATCTCAAAATCCTGCAAACATTGGACAATATTCCGGTTCAAGCCGTTGGCATAGGGCATAATTTCAAACACCCCCGCCACTTCCACCCCTTCGAGGGTGAGCCGTCGCGCCATAATCAGCCCGATATCCCCAGAACCGAGAATCACCGCCCGGCGGCCCGGCAACACCCCCATCAGGTTGACGAACTTTTGCGCCAGTCCTGCCGTTAACACCCCCGCTGGCCGTCGTCCGGGGGTGCGAATCGCGCCCCGCGTCCGTTCCCGTGCGCCCATGGCCAGGACTGCCGCTTTGGTTTGGATCACTTTCATGCCCTCCGTGCCGGACATTAACTGCACCTGTTTTTGGGGCGTGATGTCGAGCACATAGGTGTCGGTGGCGATCTGAATATCGGCGGCTTGGACTTGTTCGTGAACGCGCTGGGCGTATTCGGGGCCCGTGAGTTCGGCTTTGAACTGTTGCAGCCCGAAGCCCGGATGGATACATTGCAACAAAATGCCGCCGGGTTCTTTTTCGCGGTCAACAATCAGGATGCGATCGGCTCCGGCTTCCTTGGCCCCCAGGGCCGCCGACATTCCCGCCGGGCCGCCCCCGACGACGACCACATCATATTCGGCATCAAGGGGCCGTTGTTGGGTCATGATCATGGGGATACCTCCGCTGCTTCAACGCGATCGCAGACGAGCCAAGATGCCCCGCCCCGCTTGGTGATTTGGGTGATCGGAATGTCCGTCATTGTGTGGATCAGTTCCATACAGCGACCGGAACAAAAGCCGCCCTGACAGCGACCCATCCCCGCCCGCGTCCGAAATTTAATCCCGTCGAGAGTCTTCGCGCCGCGCTGAATCGCGTTGGCGATTTCCCCTTCGGTGATCAGTTCGCAGCGGCAAACCATGCGGCCATAGCGGCGATCGCGCTCCACTAATGCCTGCTGTTCGGCAAAGGGGAGGCTGATGAAATGGATCGGTTTGGCGATCGCCGGATTAAAGTCATCCTTCGGACTCAAGCGTAAGCCCTCATCCCGGAGTAGTTCTAAGACTAAATTTGCGATCGCCGGAGCCGCCGTCAACCCAGGCGACTGAATCCCCGCCACATTAATCAACCCCGGCTGACTCGTGGGGCCGATAATAAAATCCTCCCCATCCGCCACCGGCCGCAACCCAGCAAACTCCGCAATACAATCCCGCGCACTAATCCCCGGCACCACCTGCGTCACTTGGGAAAACACCTGAGCGCCACCCGCCGCCGTCGTGGTCAAGTCGGTTTTATCCTCGATCAGCGTCGCCGTCGGCCCCACCATCAGCGTCCCGTCATAGGTGGGAATCACCAAAATCCCCTTGGAAACCGGCGTAGGACAAGGGAAAATTACCCGCTTGACAAACCCTTTTAAGCGTTTATCCAGTAAATATTCTTCACCCTTGCGGGGCGTGATCTTAAAGTCACCCACCCCCGCCATCGCCGCAATTTCATCGGCAAACAGTCCCGCCGCATTGAGGACATACCGCGCCGCAAGTGGTTCCGTGGGGGTGTGAATCTGCCAATGGTCATCGGCCCGACTCAAGCCCGTTACGGGGGTATTGGTGCGCAGGTGCAACCCGTTTTGTACCGCGTTTTCAATCAGGTTAAAGCAAGCCTCGTAGGGGTTGACCACGCCCGTCGTTGGGGCATAGAGTCCCGCGACCACTTGATCGGATAAGTGGGGTTCTTCGGTGAGGAGGCGATCGCGCTCCCACAGTTCCAGCCCCGGCACGCCTTTCGCTTCGCCCTGGGCCTGAAGTTTATGTAAGGTGGGGCGTTGGTCTGCCGCCATAGCCACGGTAATCTCGCCGATGCGCTCAAAGCCAAAGCCCAAGTCATCGTAAAGGGTATCCCAGAGTTGATTCCCCTCCCATTCCAATTTGCCCTTGAGGGTGTTCGGATCGCCGTGATGACCGCCGTGAATGATTCCGCTGTTGGCCTTGCTGACCCCGAAGCCCACTTCGATTTCTTTCTCGATCAAGACTACGTTCAGCGCATAGCGCATCAGTTCCCGCGCTAGAGCACAGCCCACAACGCCCCCACCAATAATTGCCACATCATAAATCATGATGATTTTGACCTTTCGATGGTGTGCAAGTGACCCACGATCAACCGGTAGCACTATTTATGTTGGGTGTGGTTCGATTCCTTGGTCGATGCTGGAGCTTACCGCCTGATTGGGTCTAGTTTCAGTATAGGAAGCCAGCGGGGCCACCCTGAAGGGGATGACGTTGAATGGAAAAAAACGCTGAAAAACGCTACATTCTGTCGCATTTGTTCATATTTCTACTCCCAGCCCGAAACGGTGGAGGCAGGAAGGGGGCGCGATCGGGGTTTTAACGGTTCTGGGCAGCGGTTGCCACAAACTGACACTGCGATCGCAATAGTCCTGCATTCTGAAAAAATGGCTCTCGTTGCAGCAAAAAATCTAAAACAATATTGGTATCAACTAAAACTCTCACTGAAAATACTTCTCTACTCGTCTTTCTTCCAACATCACTGCCACTTCTTCATCTGTCGGTGCAGGCTGCTCTGTTTTTAACAATCCCCTCATCCGCTGAATTGCACTAGAGCGGTCTGGTTGAGCAACGGTTGTATCTTGCAAGGACTCAACAATGGCAGAGATTAGCGCGAGGCGATCGCTCGGTGGCAACTTGAAAATTTGCGCTTTTAGTTCTGGCAACAACATAGTATCGCTGGGGTTAGATTTAGTTTCAATATCGGCAGCTAGGTGGGCCGACTATGGCGATCGGAACGGTGGAGGCAGGAAGGGGGCGCGATCGGGTTTTTAACATCTGACTTTGTGACGCGCCGAAGCGCAGCGTAGGCGTGTCCTACAACAGCCGATTGTTATGCCAACCCGCTTAAATACCCTACACAGGTGCAAATAGTGTTCGAGGTGAAATTTTTGATTCAAGCGCATTTAGAATTTGCTGTAATTCAACCTTAGCTTCGGCTTGCAAACCCAAGCATTGGCCAATTCCATCAGCATCTGTACTCAGCCGGCTTTCCATCGATAATACATATTCTGATGATTTTTGCTCAGATATACTGTACACGTGAAAATGCATAGGATCGCCAATCTTTGCCGAGTTGCTCAGGTGCGCAAAGTTAAACTCCTTTGTCATGTAATCCAATAACTTATCTTGGATAATCAAAACTAATTTTTTATTCACATGCTCGAAAGTATGAATTTTATGGTGCATCTGAACCAAAATAGTCTTTGCGGTCATTTTCCAGTTCATGCCGAAAGACTTTTTGGAATTCTCTCCGTTTCCTTCTTGAAGAATATTTAACTCTTTCAGAAGGCGTTGCCGTTCTGGCCAAACTGTTCCAGTTGTATCAAGTGTTTGAAGCTCAATACCGACGAAATCCTTCACCTTTCCATTTTTCGCGGAAACCAAAAAGTAATCAACGCTACCGCCTGGAATTGACACTTCTGGGACAATGTGGAGATCATTTCCTGGCTCATGTGTGGTCAATAGATGCAGGCAATCAGTAAATATCTTCCGCTTATCTATTAGTCGCGTAGGGCAAATAATGATTGGATTCTCTTCTTTTCCATATAAAACCGTGCAAGTCCCAATGGAAATTTTCGGGTTGCTTTTTCTGACCTTGTAACAGGTTTTGCCTAAAAACGGGCATTGCTGATCATCCACGATCGTCTGCCAGTTTTCGTTGTCTATTTTAGTAGAATGTCCAAATAGCTCCAAAACTTTACTCATAAAAGTGACCAACTCCGGTCTTCAGATATATCAAGATATTGTCTAGATGTATCAATACCGATGGATTTTCTATTTAATTTTTTTGCGACCAAAAGAGTCGTTCCAGTACCACAAAAAGGGTCTAGCACAACTCCATATTCTGGACATGTTGCTAAAACAGGAATCTTACATAAGTCTTCCGGATAAGGCGCAAAATGCAACTTTCGCTTCTGTGTATCCTCTGGTATGATATCCCATACATCTGTTGGTTTACTTCCTTTAGGGTGATATTTAAGAAAATAAAAACCCTTGTCTCTAAGCTCTTTTGCACGGCCAGACACTTTTTCCTTGTCTGAGTGTTTGGATCGTTGTTGACCCCGAATAACCATTCTGAAATCGGACAATCTGTCCTCTGCAACATCAGATAAAATGTTATCTAGTGCTTCACGAGCTAATATTTTTTCTTCATCGCTCAAGGCTGTTGACAATTCTATCTGTCGCTTGTAGCGGACTCCGGAAACACCTGTTGCTGAAACTACCGCTCCGTTTACAACTTTAGTTTGTCTGGGCTTAGATCTTATTGAGTCGATGTCGTAGTAGTATTTGGGGCTTTTGACAAAATGAAACACATTCTCATGAACATTGCCAAGACGATCTTTGGTATTGTCCATGCCGCTCTTGACTTTGTTCCATATAATGCTGTTTCGGAGAATCCACCCTTGATTGTCAGTAAGTTCGAATGCTACGCGCCATGGAATCCCAAGCAACTTCTTAGCTTTGTATGAGTCACCAATGTTGAGCCAAAATGACCCATCATCTTTTAGGACACGTTTTAATTCTAGGAAAATAGCGCATAAATCTTTAACGAAATCTCGATAATCGGGCTCTAATCCAATTCCTCCGTTGTCATACTCTCTTTTGCCCCAATAGGGTGGTGAGGTTATTACACAGTCTATCGATGACTCAGGAAGTTCTTTAAGGATATCTAGTGCATCACCAAGCATCAGTAGTGGTGATGTCGTTGAACTACTCTTGTAATTTTCCAGTCTTTCAGCAAAACCATCTTCGATAATTCCTTGTTGAGTCAGAAAAGGTGGTTCTTTTGCTTTCTGCATAGCTTTTATATTAGATTCATTTAGGTGTAGTCTATTCCTATACTTCAAAAAGCATAATTAGATTATACAAATTTTCCATCTAATCACCTCTATACAGATTTTATCTGTATAACTCCCCTATGAGAATATTATGCGAGAATTTTTTGTATCATCCCCGTATCAGTATTTTAGACGGATTGGTTACACCTGCCTTCATCAAAAGCGACTGGATGGAGTTTGAGGGGTGAGCCATTCCGGATACGGGTCTAGTTTGTGAGTGGATGGGAGAAGTGCGATCGCGCCTTCCCTTGTTCAGACCTTGCGGAACAATGCGACCGTTTGCCATATCTGTGTCCTATGTCCCGCTCTGAATCCCCGTGGCAACCCTGCCCCCTGTGGTAAAAAGCGGGATCTCCCCCGATAGAATGGGGGATGTTCGGAAATTGTTACCCAGTCATGACGATGGCTTACGTTACCCTCCATGAGTCAACTGCATAACGGCTTCACCCTGTTTATTAGTCTATTGGTAGAAGCCTTACCCTTTCTGCTGTTGGGGATTTTGCTTTCCAGTGCCCTGCTGTTCTTTGTCGATGAACAGCAACTGATCAAGCGCATGCCCCAGAATTCTATTCTGGGAGCCTTTTTCGGGAGTTGTGTCGGGTTCCTGTTCCCGGTGTGTGAATGTGGCAATGTCCCGGTGGCACGGCGATTGCTCACCCAGGGAGCCCCGACTTCTGTTGCCATTGGCTTCCTGCTGGCTGCCCCGACGATTAACCCGATCGTGATTTGGGCCACTTGGGTGGCGTTTCGGGATCAGCCCCAGGTGGTGGTGCTGCGGATTGTGTTTTCGTTGATTGTGGCGACGATTATCGGCTGGGTCTTTAGCTTTCAGCGCGACCCCCGCCCGATGATGCAACCGGACTTGGCTAAGCGGGTCTTGTATCGCATCCAAACCCGTGAAGAACCGGAACGGCCAACCCTCTTGCAGTCGGGAACCTATTTACTCGGTCAGGGGGATTCGCCTCTGCGCTTGGAAATGGCGACCCCGGATGATCTACCCCGACCGAAACCGGTGGATCGCTTCTCGTCAGAGAATATGCGCCTGTTTTTGGAAAATATGGTGATGGAACTGCGGGAGTTAGGGGGGATGCTGGTGGTGGGAAGTGCGATCGCTGCCTCGATCCAAGTCCTCGCTCCCCGTGAATTGGTGGTGAGCTTGGGGCAAGGCCCCCTCACGTCGATTTTGGCGATGATGCTCCTGGCAGCGGTGGTGTCGATCTGCTCGACGGTGGATGCGTTTTTTGTCCTTGCTTTTGCTTCGACCTTTACCACCGGATCGCTGTTGGCGTTTATGGTCTTTGGGCCGATGGTGGATCTCAAGGCCGCTGGGCTGTTGCTGTCGATCTTTAAACCGAGAGTGATTATTTATTTGTTTGCGATCGCCGCTCAACTCACCCTCCTCTTGACGCTATCCTACAGTTACTTCTTCTAGGTCTATCCCGGCTCGATCATTGTTCGTTGGTGCTACCATGCTGCGTTTACAACGCCTTTATCCCAAAATCTCCCCGTGGCTTGATGTCTTTGCCCTCCTGAACTGGGGGCTATTGATGATCAAATTTCGCCTCTCCGGTCAACTGCAACTGTTGATCCACCCCAACTACAATCTCCTCGTTTTTGTCGCGGGGATTGGCTTTGTCATTCTCAGCGTTCTCCGGGCCAAAAGTCTCGTCAGTCGCAGCCAACGCCCAGTCAACGCCATGCAGCACGTCACCCTCTTCCCCCCCGGCCTGGGGGCGGGTCTTCTCCTGGGAACAGCGATCCTCGGTTTTATCATTCCCCCCACCATCCTCGCCAGTGAAACCGCTCTCCAACGCGGCATCGGTGAAAGCCTCCCCTACACCCGCGTCGAAGCCCAATCTTTCTTCAACCCCATCCCACCAGAAGAACGTACCCTGATGGACTGGGTGCGCACCCTCAACGCCTACCCCGAACCCGATGCCTACACTGACCAAGCCGTAGATGTGACCGGCTTCGTCGTTCATTCCCCCACCCTGCCGGATAATTATCTGCTCCTGTCACGGTTTGTGATTTCCTGTTGTGCCGTCGATGCTTACCCCATCGGCTTGCCCGTGCAACTTGCCGGCAGTCAAGATGAGTATCCCCAAGACAGTTGGCTGCAAGTCCAAGGCACGATGATCACTGAAGATCTTGACGGGCGGCGGCAATTGGTAATCGCGGCCGATGCGATCGAAACGATCCCCACCCCCCGCGATCCCTACGAGTTTTAACCAAATATTCTCTCACTTCGCCAAACGTCGCCGCGCCTAACCCCACCCGCCAAGCCCGCCCCAAAAGTAGGATAGGATCAGAACCCTAGCCTATTTTGGGGATTTTCATGCATCGCATCGCAGCCACGCCCGGCGGGTGGACACCCGACACCGACGGGGTCATCTTCATCGAGCAAACCCCCGCCCCCATCGTCATCCTCACCAGCGCCGACACCGAAATCCAAACCCTTGCCGCCGCCCTACCCCACCTCCCCGCCGACTTCCCCGCCGTGCGGGCGGTGAATCTGCTGCAACTTCAGCAACCCCTCAGCATTGACGATTATGCTGAGCGGGTTTTGGGTGAGGCGCGGGTGATTGTGTTGCGGCTGTTGGGGGGGCGATCGTACTGGTCTTACGGGTTGGAGGTGGTGAAAGAAGTGGCAAGCAAAACGGGGGCGTTGCTCTGTGTGCTGCCCGGTGACGATCGCCCCGATCCCGAATTAATCAGCCAGTCCACCGCATCCCTGGGCGTGGTAAATCAACTGTGGAATTATTGGATTGAGGGAGGCGTGGAGAATATTGCCCAGGGTT
>CAZCWE010000131.1:9243-9961 GCA_964502285.1 uncultured Spirulina sp.
GCCTCAACCTGTGCCCCGTTTAGGGCGTTTACCGGTTCCTGAAATCTCCGATCAATCCCTCACCCAACCCTCTCCCACGGTCGAGGGCTTAAGACTCCCTGCGCCCACGGGAGAAGAGCCGGGGATGAGGGCATTAGGAACGGTGGGCATTCTCTTCTATCGCGCCCATTATTTAGCCGGAAATATCGCCCCGATTCAGTCCCTTTGCACCGCGTTGCAAGCACGAAAGATTACACCCCGGCCGGTGTTTATTTCGTCACTCCAAGACCGCGAATTACAGGCGGAATTGTTAACAGAATTAGCCGGAATTGATGTGCTGATTAATACCACCAGTTTTTCCCTGGCAAAATTAGGGCAAGAACAGCAGCCCAAACTGTGGGGTGATTTGAATGTGCCGATTCTGCAAGCTATTTTGAGCGGCGGGACAGAAGCCCAATGGCAAGAGGGGTTACAGGGCTTGAGTCCCCGTGATGTGGCGATGAATGTGGCGTTGCCGGAGGTGGACGGGCGGATTATTGGGCGGGCCATTTCGTTTAAATCGGTGGCAACGCGCCATGAGCAACTCGAAACCGATGTGGTGGTGTATCAACCGAGGCGCGATCGCATCTCCTTCGTCGCAGACCTCGCCGCCCAATGGGTGCAACTGCGCCGCAAGTCGAAGTGTGATCGCCGCGTTGCCCTGATCCTTGCCAACTATCCCAACCGTGATGGCCGCCTT
>CAZCWE010000132.1:0-373 GCA_964502285.1 uncultured Spirulina sp.
GACCACTATGGCCACCTGGCCGGCGACGATGCCCTGCGTCAGGTGGCCCAAACGATTCAGCAAACGGTGCAAGATCCTAACGCGGTCGTGGCTCGCTATGGGGGGGAAGAGTTTGCGGTGATTTTGCCCCAGTGCGATCGCGATCAGGCCATTGCCATCACCCAACAGATTCAAGCTCACATCAAAGCCCTGGCGATTCCCCACGCTCACTCCCTGGTCGCGCCCTACATCACCTTCAGCATTGGCATCGGCACGTTAGCCGTCCATCCCCAGACCCAAACCATCCCGCAGCACCTGATTGCCGCTGCGGATAATGCCCTGTATCATGCCAAACAACAGGGGCGCGATCGCTACTGTGTCGATTCCCTGTCCC
>CAZCWE010000132.1:587-1020 GCA_964502285.1 uncultured Spirulina sp.
CCGATGCAACACGAGTGTTATGACCACGATTACCCTCAATCTTGACCATCTGACCCGGCTTGATCTGGAGCCGGTGACCCTTGCGATCGCGCCCCTCCTCGCTGCCCCCCTCCCCACCGACCCCGACCCCCTCCGCTTCACCATTGAGATCCCCCGCGACCCCACCGACCCCCGCGAACTCTCTGAACTCCCCGAAGTGCGGCTCTGGTTCATCCGCCTCGATGCCGTCTATCCCTGGCTGCCCTATTATCTCGACTGGACAAGCGAACTGGCCCGCTACACCGCCATGCTCGTTCCCCATCAATTCAGCCGCACCGAAGGCATCCAGTTCAACCCCGAAGCCCTCGAAATTTTTATCATGGCGAAAGTGTTTGCGGTACAAAGCTGGCTTCAGGCGCACGACATCACCCAAACCGGCAAACTCCGTGCCATG
>CAZCWE010000132.1:1030-3762 GCA_964502285.1 uncultured Spirulina sp.
GGTGGCCCGTCTGGGCGAATTGCCGACCGTGACATTCCGCCCCGGCACCGGCGGCAGCACCCTCTTCACCCGGCTGACCGGCAAGCTCCGCGCCATGACCCAAACCCTTGGGTACGATTTAGAGAGTCGCTTTTTTGAACAGCTTGGCTAATGGCTGCGCCCAATCTCTACCACATTCTGCAACTGCCCGCCGATGCCACCGCCGCCGAGGTGAAGCAGGCCTATCGTCGCTTGGCGAAACAATTTCACCCCGACAGCCACAACGACACCGCCAGCCATGAGCAGATCGTGGCGTTGAATGCGGCCTATGAAGTGTTGAGCGATCCGGAACGTCGCCAATCCTACGATCGCCAACGCCATAATCACCGCAATCGCCGCGTCGATCGCACCGCCGCCGCCCAGGAGATGTACAACCGCGATCATCGCGATCGCCAACGCCATACCGGCGAACTCTCCCGCTGGCTCCAGCGCGTCTATGGGCCCGTCGATCAAATTATCAGTTCGATCATCAACCCCCTTGATGATCAAATTGACGACCTCGCCGCCGATCCCTTTGACGATGACTTGATGGACGATTTTCTCGCCTATATCGAAGACTGCCGCGCCGCCCTAGAACAGGCCCAAGCCCTCTTTCGTTCCCAACCCAATCCCCCCCAAGCGGCGGCCACAGCGACCCACCTGTACTACTGCCTTAACCATCTCGGCGACGGACTTCTAGAGTTGGAATGGTTCACGAGTAATTACGACCATAACTATTTGCACACGGGTCAAGAATTTTTTCGCATCGCCGATCATTTCCGCCAAGCAGCAGCGGGACGCTTGCCCCTGTGATGCCCCGTTAAATTCACCCCTGTGAAATAAAATAGAACGGTATTGATCGACGGAGGTTCGGCAATTTTGGCGAATTTCAGGAGCCTTGAGCCCGGCAGCGCGGTCAAGGGATCGGGTACAATCACGCCATTACATGGGTTTACAGCATGAACGGTTTCCCTTGTGTCTTAGTGGTGACGACGAACCTCTCCCTGAGTCAGCAAATTGAGCGTGACCTAACGATGGCCGGATATGGTGTCGTCGTTAGTGAAATGTTGAATGCGCTTGAACAACAGGTCGCCACGATCGCACCGGCCTTAGTCGTGATTGATCAAGGCGAATTTGGTGAAGTGGGCCTACACCTGTGTCGGCAGTTACGGAGTCAGGGCAACCGTTTTCCGATCTTATTGTTGATGGCATCGGAACGCTTAGAAGATCGCGTAGCCTGCCTCGAAGCCGGGGGGGATGACTATATTGTGGCTCCCTATCAGGGCGATCGCTTCCTCTCCCAAGTGCAGTTTTATCTTCAACCCCCCCGCGAAAGTGAAGAACAACTCCGGTTTGGCGATCTCGTCCTCGACCTCAGCACCCGCCGCGCCATTCGCAATGGCCGTGACTTTGACCTCACCATGAAAGAGTTTGAACTCTTGAAATATTTAATGCTCCATCCCCGTGAGGTGGTCACCCGTGAGCAGATTCTCGAAAATGTTTGGGGCTATGATTTCATGGGAGAATCGAACGTGATTGAAGTGTATATTCGCTACCTCCGCCTCAAGATCGAAGACGAGGGCGAAAAGCGGTTAATCCAAACGGTGCGGGGGGTGGGCTATGTGCTGCGGGAACCCTAGGCCGGTGCGTCAGCCACCTATCGCCCTTCCGCAATTGTTCGGTGGGCAGTGAGGCGAAAAACTCTTTACCATTGATCCTATATCCCAGATGATTCAGTCGCCATCGAGAATGACACCCTTGTCTAACCGTGGGATTTGTCTCATCGTGTGAGATTCAATCGTCCTGTGATGCTTGTTTGTTCGTGATCCTTTCAGCCATACAATTTCCATGATGCGGGTACAGCACATTCCACACCGTTGGCATTGGGTGATCCTTATGGTGATCGGTTTCGGCTTGGGAAGTTGTGCAACACCGACGGAACCCGTGGCATCAGATCCCCTGACGACTGCCGAATCCCAACCCCTGACCGACCTGAGTTCCTCCTCCCAGATTTTGCCCATCGAAGCGATCGCCACCGTTCCCGACAAAGCCATTGAGCTACAGCTCGAAGTGGCTCGTACCCCCGCGCAACAATCCCTTGGCCTGATGAATCGGGATTTAGACAGCCTGCCGGAAAACCAGGGGATGCTGTTTCCCTTCGACCCGCCGCGCCCGGTGACGTTCTGGATGAAAAATGTTCAGATCAACCTCGACATGATTTTTCTGCGGGATGGTGTTGTGGTGGCGATCGCGGCTGATGTCCCCCCCTGTACCAGCGATCCCTGCCCCACCTATGGCCCGCCGACGGTGGTGGATCAGGTGATTGAAGTGCGGGGTGGCCAAGCCGAAAAAATGGGGTTGGCCGTGGGCGATCAGGTTGCGTTAGAATTTTTGCAAAACTAAGCGTTCAAAACTCCCACAACGGTGTAAAATCAGCTACACTATCGAATCACAAGCTCCGATCCGTTTATTAGAATTACGCATTTTGTCGCGTCTCCCAAGGGTTTTCGGCTCTAAACCAAGCCCTTCATTGATCAGGCTCAACAAGATCAAATTCCATGCCATCGGAGAATAGCTGCAATTCCACTCCGATCCGTAGTTGGTGTCAGTTTTCGAGCATTAGATCTAATCCTTGTGCTGATGGTTGAACTGTCTGCGCTCAAGTCTGAGCAACCTGCGTTTAGATCAAATCTGACCGGCACTCGTTGACAGAG
>CAZCWE010000132.1:3772-7758 GCA_964502285.1 uncultured Spirulina sp.
CCGTTGTCAAATCCCTAGAGAATCGTGATTCATTCAACCCTGAGAGTGGACAGATCAAACACTGGCCCTTGGGTTTGAGGAGAATTTCGATCGTCATTCACAATCAACAGCAGCATAATTTACAGCAATCAATAGGAGGTGATATCACTCATGCACACAGGAACTTACACCCGTTTAATCAAATTCTTACAAGATGAGTTGTCGTTATCAAAAGATTCCATTGCGATCGCGCAGCGTTCCTTTGAGAAAAATCCAGGATCATTCCCGATGATTCTCTGGCAATACGGTCTTGTGACCCTTGAACAACTCGATCGCATTTTCGATTGGCTTGATAGTTCTCCCAACACCAGCAACTTTTAAAAATGATGGTTTTCTTTCCATACCAAGTGAATCCCCCATGGTCTGGTCAACAACAACATCGATAACAACGGGAAAGGTTAACCCTTTCCCGTTGTTGGTTTAAACCCTGGCAGCGCTGTCCCCCATCACACCAGCGGATGCGGTGCGTTATCCCCGCCCGGCTCCAAAAGTCTCCAGACTCAGAATCTGAAGCGGGGTAATAGAATAAAAGCTGACTTGTGAACCTGTGGAGTTGCCATGATTGAGAACCGACTAGATGAAATTTGTGCGATCGCTCGTGAGGTGGCCTGGGGCGCAGCGAATGTGTTGCAATCGTTCTATCGTGGCGAAACTGACCTGAACATTAAAGACAAAAAAGGCGACCCGGTCACCGCCGCAGACATGGCCGCGAACCGCTACATCCTCGACAATTTTGCAGCCAAATTTCCCGACGAGCCCTTCGGCTACCTCAGCGAAGAAACCTACGACATGGAAAAAATGGAGGCGTTCCCCCAAGATTGGGTCTGGATTATTGACCCCCTTGACGGCACTCGCGACTTCATCGAAAAAACCGGCCAATACGCCGTCCATATCGCCCTCACCTACCAAGGTCGCCCCCAAATCGGCATCGTCGTTATCCCTGAAACCGACAAACTTTACTATGCGATCAAGGGCCAAGGCACCAAGGTTGAACGCTCCGACGGCACGACCACCCCGATTACAGCCTCACCCCGGAACCGCATTGAAGACCTCGTTTTGGTGGCCAGTTGGAGCCACCGTAACCCCCGCCTCAATCTGATGTTGGAGCGGATTCCGTTCAGCGATCGTAAATTCGTCGGTAGTGTCGGCTGCAAAGTCTCCACTATCCTCGAACAAGACACCGATGTCTACATTTCCCTCTCCGGCAAATCCGCCCCCAAAGATTGGGACTTTGCCGCCCCAGAATTGATCCTCACCGAAGCGGGCGGCCAATTCACCAGCTTTGAAGGCAAAACCCTGCTGTACAACCAAGGCGATGTCAATCAATGGGGCGGCTTAATGGCCAGTAACGGCCCTTGCCACACCGATCTATACACCCTCGCCTCCAAACTCCTCACCGAGATTGACGCGGAACTCGCAGCAGCGGAATAATCACGACCCCTCACCTTAAATCTCTCTCCCAGCCGGGGCGAGGGACTTTAACCCCTGCTCCCTCTTGGGAAGCAGGGTTGACGGGTATAACCGTAGACAAGTTTGCGAGGACATTCAACCAGCGCACCCTGAGCAACCCAGCGCACCCTGAGCAACCCAGCGCACCCTGAGCTTGTCGAAGGGTAAGCGGCCGGGCTATCTCCTGCGGAGACGCTTCGCGAACGATGACCCTCAGCCCTCGGTTATTCAAAAATCAATATAATAGATGTCCTAAGCAGCAATATCAATGCTATACAACGGAGAGACACCTGACTAAATCTGACTAAACCAAGTGGGATGAATCGTAACCACTTCAACCATCTTGGTCTCCACACCCAGGTTTAAATCTTTCAACAAGATACACAGTTGTTCGCCATCAATGAGATCTAATGCGGGCGCACCATCGCGGGTTGCCTCTTGCTTGGCCGCAGCGGTGAATGTTCCTGTTGTGACGAATAATCCTTTGTCGGTACGCCCGACCATTGCCCCCCGAAAATCTCGAATGGCTGAAGCCCCGACAGAACCGGCATAACGTTTACATTGAAAAAAGACCGGGAAGCTTAACAGCGCCATTTTTAACACCCCAATTCCATCAATGCCCCCGTCTCCCGTTTTTCCGGTCACTTCCACTTTGATAAAGCCCGATTGACGTAAAACCCGCTGACAGAGACGCTCAAACGCATCCGGGGGCATGGCTTTTAACTCCGACAGTAGACGCTCGATCCAGACCTCTGAATCCACAGGAATGCCGACGTGATGCTCCCATTGGCTGTCAGGATCAAGATCTGCATTGGGTGAGTTGGCAGGATCTGCGTGATCTTCAGGTTGGGTGGATGAGGGGGGCTCGGATGCTTTCAGTTTTTCAATCACAAATTGCTTGATTTGAACCTGATTGATGGTTTGTAGCGTTTGACCTTTGGGGGTTAAGGCCCAAACGCCGCGACTCACATTTTCAATGGCTTCATAATGCTTGAGGTAGGTTCGAGCCCAGGCTAGACGATAGGCAATTTCTGTTTGGGGGCCGTCTTTGTGGAGAACGGACTGCTGGGCTTCGCTGAAGTGGCCGGAGGCGCAGACGCGATCGCAAATTTCTTGAATCGTACCCGACCCGCCCAATTGCTTCAGGGCTGTCAGGGTGGGTTCAAAAAAATGGTCAAAGGGTGGAACGAGAGAATCCGAAGACATGGGGGGCGAAGAGGATGTCGGGTTGGATTTTATTGTATTTGAGCCTAGGTTATTGCTTGGCGATCGCTGCCATGTCTCGGTAACGCAGGGTGATAATGCCCAAGGTGACAATCACCACGCCAAGGACTTGAATCGGGGTGAACGCTTCGCCGATCGCCACCCAGGCCAGAATCAGCGTCAAGGTGGGATTACTCGATCCGATTAGCGCGGCTTGGTTGGCTCCAATTTGCCGAATGCCCATATTTTGCAACACATGACCCGTCAACGTTGCCAAGGCAGAAATTAAACTGCCGATCCACAAACCTTGCCAGGCAATATCCGGGGGTAAATCGAGGGTAAAGGGCAACAGGAGCGCGGCAAAAATGAGGGTGATCGCGAAACTGAGCCAGGTGAAGGGGATGGGGTGCAACTGCTGGAAACTCTGTTGCCCAACGAGGGTATAGCCTGAGTAGGCGAGGCCCGCCGCAACGCCGCAGATCATCCCGATGCCTTGATGGGGAACGGCATTGATGCTGCTGGGGGAGAGGGTGAGGGCTGTGCCGATCAACATCATCACCATGACACCAAATTGCAGGCGGGTGGGGGCTTGGTGGCCAAGGACGGTGGTGAGGATGAGGGTAAACAGGGGATAGAGGAAAAAGAGAATCAGAGCGATACCCGTGGGGATCAGGCCGATGGAAATGTAGAGCAGGGCAAGGTAAAGAAACATCAGGCTGCCGCCGGCGATCGCTTGCCCCCGAATTTTGCGATTTTCGGGGTGGCGCAGTTGGGCGATCGCGTTCCACAACGGCGGATAGAGCCGCAACGACACCACACTCAGCACCGGCACCACCCACACCATCCGCAACACCAACAGCAAAAACGAATTCGCCAAGGACGGCTCCACGAACCCGCCCACGCCCTCCCAGCCAAACACCGAGGACGTATTAAACAAAATTCGCACCGTCACATTTTGGGCACAAAAACAAAGAGCGGCGAGCAGTACAATGCTAATCCCAGACATGATCACAGGTTTCCTAAACCGACAGCATACCATCCGTCAAATAAATCAAGACGTTACTCACTTCTCCTGTTTGGGTCAATCGGCGGTATTATTTTGCCATCGAGACCCCTGAATTCCTCCAGGCATCATTTAGAAAATTGGTCAAAATAGGGACAGTTTTGCCCGTAAATCCCCTCTATAGTGAACCGAGCTTAAATTCTGACGCTATCGTGCCCTATGCTGACCCGCAAATCTTTTGAGGCTATTCTGTTGCCCATTGGCGCAATTCTCGTTGCGTTGTTTTTGTTCG
>CAZCWE010000132.1:7768-9933 GCA_964502285.1 uncultured Spirulina sp.
CGATCCGGATATCCGACTGCCGCAGAAATTCCAGATTATCGAGAGCGCCCGACGTTTGTTCGGCCTGTTTTGCCTAGCGGCGGGGGCAAATCCGTTTGGGGTCTATGGCTCGATTTATAAGGCGGCGTTTGGGCAATGGAGTTCCTGGCAAAACACCTTGATTCGGGCCGCGCCGTTGATGCTGAGTGCCCTCTGTACCGCGTTGCCGGCCCGCTTGGGGCTGGTGATTATTGGGAATGAAGGAGCCTTGGTGATGGGTGGTGTGGGCGCAATTATTGCCGGGTTGGCCATGGGAACCAGTGCGCCGCCGGTGATTGTGCAAATTGCCATGGCGTTGCTGGGGATGGTGTTTGGCGGGGCGTGGATTGCGATCGTCGGGGCGTTGCGCCATTGGCGAGGGGTGAATGAGACGATCAGTAGTTTGTTGATGAACTATATTGCGATCGCCCTCCTCAATCACCTCGTGGGCGGGCCAATGCGCGATCCGTCATCGCTAAATAAGCCCTCTACTTTTCCCCTCGACGACATCAACCGCCTCGGTGATATTCCCGGCACACGGATTCATTACGGCTTAATCTACGGCATCATTGCCTGCATCATTGCCTATATCTTGATTCAACGCACCACCTTCGGATTTGCGGCCCGCACGGCCGGCGGCAACATTCGCGCCGCCAAAATTGCCGGGTTGCCGGTGGGGCAACTCACCCTTGCCATTTGCTTTCTGGCGGGTTCCTGTGCGGGGTTAGCGGGGATGGTGGAAGTTGCGGCGGTGCATGGGCGGGCGAATGAATCGTTAAATGTGGGCTATGGTTACGGCGGGATTCTCGTCGCCTTTGTGGCGCGTCATAACCCATTAGCAGCGGCGATCGTTTCGATGTTGCTGGGGGGGATTCTCGCCAGCGGGGGAATTTTGCAGCGATCGCACGGTCTTCCCGATGCCACGGTGCTCGTCTTCCAGGGTCTCGTGTTTCTCTGCGTTCTCTATAGCGAATCCCTCTACGGCAAAATTCCCGCCCTCCAACCCAAACACGAATTAGCGAATCCGTCTGCCTAACCCTGGTCTCCCGCGATCAATTCAGCCTTACAGTATTTATTCGTTCACGCACAGAGGAGTTTTAACTATGGCGGATGCATTGGGTTGGTGGGGTGTTCCGTTAGCGATCGCAGCCGGAACCATGCGCGGCGGCACACCCTTTCTCTTCGTCAGCTTAGGCGAATGCCTCACGGAAAAAAGCGGCAAAATTAACCTCGGCCTCGAAGGCACACTCCTCACCGGAGCCATGAGCGCCTACGCCGTCTCCTACCTCAGCCGCGAAGCCGTTGGGGATGTGATT
Source organism: uncultured Spirulina sp. (assembly GCA_964502285.1). Classification (GTDB taxonomy): domain Bacteria; phylum Cyanobacteriota; class Cyanobacteriia; order Cyanobacteriales; family Spirulinaceae; genus Spirulina. The sequence continues at coordinate 9,103 of CAZCWE010000132.1, forward strand.
GCCCCATTTCTCGGTGTGCTCGTTGCCGGGTTAGCCGGGATGGTGCTCGGCGCGATCCACGGCTGGCTCTCCCAACAGCGGCGCGTTAATGATGTGGCCGTCGGCATCGCCATGATTATTTTCGGCAGCGGCATCGCCTTTTTCTTCGGCAAACCCTTCATTCAACCCGTCGCCCCCCAAATTCCCACCATTAACCTCGGCGCGTGGAGTGATGCGCCTGCTATCCAGGCCGCCCTCAAAATCAGTCCCCTCTTTTTACTGGGGGTCATTCTCGCCCCCGCCATGCAGTGGTTTTTTAAGTCCACCCGCTGGGGCCTGTTGATCCGCGCCGTGGGGGATGCCCCCGAAGCCGCCCGCGCCATGGGCGTTTCAATCTTCAAAGTTCGGATGCTGAGTATTGTCGGGGGCAGTTTCCTCGCGGGGATTGGCGGCGCATCGTTGTCCCTGTACTATCCCGGTGTGTGGACGGAGTTGATTTCCAGCGGTCAAGGGTTGATGGCGGTGGCGTTGGTGATTTTTGCGCGGTGGAATCCGGTGCAATGTCTTTATGCGTCGCTCCTCTTCGGCGGTGCGCAAGCCCTCGGCCCAGCGTTACAATCCGTCGGTGTTGATTCGTTTTATTACCTCTTCAATGCCGCGCCCTACGTCCTCACCTTGGCAATTATGATCATCACCTGTTCCCCGAAAAAGACCCTCACAGGCGCACCGGGAGCCTTGGGGAAAGAGTCGTCCTAAGCCCCACCTGGGGTTAAAACCCCAGGCTCATAGCAAAAGTAGGCTAACGCCCACTGTGACCGAAAAGGCCAGAACCCGTTTTAACGGGTTTGAGCG
>CAZCWE010000133.1:0-4070 GCA_964502285.1 uncultured Spirulina sp.
TAGGCTAACTCAGTCGCAGCAGCCCATTCATGGAGGTTGGGTTCCCGTTCGAGGGAGTCATAGAGGTCATCGCGAACCCGTTCAAATTCGAGAAGTTCAGCAATTTTCCGAGCGAGTTCGATCTCTTCTTCGGCCCGAAGGAGGCGAATCCGACCAATTTCTTGGAGATAGATCCGAATGGAGTCTTCTGTGTAAGGTTTCTTGCGTGTTTGCTCACGACGACGGGATGCACCCTTTTTTTGTTTTGAGTCCTCATCTTCGGTGATATCTGCTTTGATCAGAGTTTCGTCTGATTCCTGTTCAATCAGATACTCTAGTTCGTTCTGAGGTTGGGTAATCTTTGCGAGATCGTAATTCGCCTGAGTCATGCTGTTTTCCTCTTACTCCTTCAGTTCAAGACCAGAACGTTGTTCCTTGATGTGATGTCACGATGGCTTCGATAATAATTTCGGACGTATCGAAGGACGGCATCGCCCATCACCTTAACGCAAATATCATTCGGATTAATCCTGGGGTTTTCCCAATAGAGTCGTGTGGTACTCTGCGCACAGTTGGAAGCGCGATCGCACAAGTTCCTGACTGGACACGATGTTACGCCCCTGACTTGAATCCCGTTGGGTCTCATAGTTGACTAAGACTGATGGTATGAGCTGGATTGATTCTTTTGCAGAGTGTAACGTTTTTAACCTTCTATTAAGGATAGATCCTGCTTTAATGATTCCCTGAGCGTTAATTTAAGAACTCAGTTTTGGTTGGGCTGTCAGACATTGTAATGAATTCAAATCGAAATGACAGCCCATTGATCGTGGATTTTGCAAAAATTGCAAAATTAAAGACATGTCTTAATCAAATTATTGAATTTACTGCTAATTTATTCAGGTTTTTAGTTCTTTTGTATTGAAAACAAGCGATCGCTGCTCCTGTTCTAACTGAGAAGGGCAGTACTGCGAAAAATGAGCGTGGGGCGATCGCCTAACGGTTTACAGTGGAACTTAAGAGATCAGGTTTGTCCGGTGTCGCTCCGAACTGGGGACAACGAGGGCAAGGAGTGGATGGAGTGGTGGATTGGAAGTCCCAAGGCTTACCGGCTGTGTGTTTGCTGCTGTTGGGAAGTTGTGTCGCAGGATCGCAGCCGATTCTGGAGCCACAATTGCCCAGTGTGGGCTGCGCAACCTTGGCCCCGTTGGAGGCGGGTTTGGCGGCAGCGTTTGAGGCGGCGACCTTGGCCCAGGATGCGGCGACCCTAGAGGCGTGGCATCAGGTGGTGTGGCGTTGGACGGAAGCGATCGCACAACTGCAACGCTTGCCGCCAGAGCATCCTCAGTGGGCCTATGCTCAGAAAAAAGTGCAGGAATATCAGGGTAATTTAGCGATCGCGCAACGCTACGCCCAAGCGACTGCCATCCCGCCCTTTCCCAGTTTCAATAACCCCATTTTTAATGCCCAGTTGCAACTGTATTGGTCGTACCAAGCCAGCTTTGGCACACCGGATGTGTTGATTGTCGGCAGTTCGCGGGCGTTACAGGGCATTGATCCGCAGCGGCTCCAAACCGCGATCGCGCTGCCAGAGGGGGAACCGCTGCGGGTGTTTAACCTCAGCATTAATGGTCTCACGGCCCAATCCATTGATCTGCTGCTGCGCGAAGTGATCACCCCGGCACAGTTACCCCGGTTGATTCTTTGGGCGGATGGGGTGCGATCGCTCAACAGCAGCCGCCCCGACTCCACCCATGAAACCCTGATTGCCTCCCCCGGCTATCAACGCCTCCAAGGCGATCAACACCTTGCCCCCACCACCCCACCGCCGCCCCTCACCTTCCTCCCCTGCCCTGAAACCACCTCCCGCACCATCGCCTACGCTGCTGAATTCCAACGCATCAATGCCCAAGGCTTCCTCGCCGTATCCGCCACCTTCAACCCCGACCGTTACTATCAAACCGCGCCCCGTGTGCCGGGTCTTTACGATCGCGACTATCAACGCCTCAACTTAATCGGCATTCAAACCGCTGCCTTTGATCGCCTTTGGGTGTATCTCCGCGAGCAACAAAGTCAATTAATCTTCATTAATTTGCCCGTGACCGCGTCCTATTTAGATGTCACCCGCCAACAGGTTGAAGCCGAATTTCAAACCTTTATGGCCACCAAAGCCAATCAAGAAGGGTGGCAATTTCTCGACCTCAGCCGCCAATGGTTAAATAACCCCGGTTACTTTGCCGATCCGACCCATCTAAATCAAACGGGAGCCGCCCAACTCAGTCAACAATTGAGCGATCGCATCACCCAAACCCTCACCGGGCGATCCAGTCCTGAACCTAGCCCTAGCCCTAGCCCTAGCCCTAGCCCCACAATTCTCCTGCCGCCGCCTCCCTAGCGAATGTGAACTACCCGACTCTGATGCTCCGCATACAGAAGCGGGCTTCCCAATTCAACGGCAACTGCCTCCAGAACTCCCTGAGCGGCATTAGGGGCGGAGGTAGGGGGCGGGATCGATGGGTTTGCCGTTTTGGCGGAGTTCAAAGTGGAGGTGTGGCCCGGTGGAGATGCCAGTGGAGCCGATTTCGGCGATCGCTTCTCCCTGTTCTACGGGTTGCCCAACGGTGACAAACATTTTATTGGTGTGGCCGTAGAGGGTAGCGAACCCGTCACCATGTTCGATCACCACGGTACGCCCATAGCCGCCGTACCAGCCCGCAAAGGCCACAACGCCAGCATCGGCGGCTTGGATCGGGCTGCCGTAGGGGCCTTTGAAGTCAATCCCGGCATGGAGACGTTGACGGCCGAGGACGGGATGCTTGCGCCAGCCGTAGGTGTCGCTGATTTCGCCGTTGTGGGGCAGGATGTAGGTTCCTGTGCCGCTGTTAGGGTTGTTCGCAGGGGCGTTCCACTGTTGGATTAGGGCTTCGAGTTGGGCGGAGTCTTGGCTGAGTTGGGTTTGGGCGGCTTGGAGGGTGGCGCGATCGCTGTCGTTGGCAAGGAGTTGTTGCTGGAGTTGCAGTTGGGCTTCGAGGTCTTGGGTTTGGGCTTGGATTTGGTTGGTAATTGTGGTGATTTCGGCCTGTTGCTGTTCGAGGGCAGCTTTTTGATCAAAGAGGCGTTGGGCGACGACTTGCAATTGAGCGAGGCGATCGCGGTCGGCTCGGTAGAGTTGGCGGAGGCGATCGCGCCGATCAAAAAATTCGTTCAGGTTTTCACTTTTCAGCAACACTGACCAGCCTTGACTGGCGAGGGATTGCTGTTGCAAAAAGCGCAGCCGGGCAATGGTTGCATTCATTTGGGGCGCGTACTGTTGACGCTCTTTCGCCAGAGCCGTTTCCAATTCTGCCAAACGTTGATTGGCCGTGTTCAATTGGTCTTCGTAATAGTCCAATTGCAGATCCATCACCTGCCGATTGCGCTGCAAGCTTTGGATATATTGCTGCACGGCTTCCGTGGCAGTTTTCGGTTCCGGTTGGTTCCATTCATCCAACAGCGAGTTAGCCCCAACGGGCGCACTGAACCACAGCCACGCCCCAAGTATGAGCAGAATACTCACCAGATTTCGCACCTGTTTTGAAACCCTCACTGCTGCTTCCTGTGCTGCCCTCAAAAATGAGGTTGATGTTTCAAACTAACGTTAAATATCGAGATCGTCGAGGTCGAGTTTGGAGCCTTCGGTTTCGATAAATTCCCGACGGGGCGCAACTTTATCCCCCATGAGGACGGTGAAAATATTATCCGCCGCCGCTGCATCTTGGATTTCCACCTGTTTGAGCATCCGGCTTTCTGGGTTCATGGTGGTGTCCCAAAGTTGATTAGGCATCATTTCCCCTAGACCTTTAAAGCGTTGGATCGTGTAGTTGGCGTTGTCGGGGAATTGGGCGATCGCTTGGGCGAGTTCGCGATCGCTGTAGAGATATTGATGATTCCGGCCCCGTTCCAGTTTGTACAGAGGCGGACAGGCAATATAGACATAGCCTTGATCGATCAGATCCCGTTGGTAGCGGAAAAAGAAGGTGAGCAACAACGTCCGAATGTGGGCCCCGTCCACATCGGCATCGGTCATGATGATGATGTTGTGGTAGCGCAGTTGA
>CAZCWE010000133.1:4206-9857 GCA_964502285.1 uncultured Spirulina sp.
AATATTGAGGATTTTGCCGCGCAGGGGGAGGATCGCTTGGATACGGCGATCGCGCCCTTGTTTAGCCGAACCGCCCGCCGAATCCCCTTCCACGATGAAGATTTCCGACTCCGAAGGGTCACGCGAACTGCAATCGGCCAATTTCCCCGGCAACGGTGAAGACTCTAGCACCGACTTTCGCCGCACCAATTCCCGCGCCCGCCGCGCCGCTTCCGCCGCCTTAAAGGACTGCACCGCCTTCTCAATAATCGTATCCGCCACAGCGGGGTTGAATTCTAGATATTCGTTCAACACTTCCCCGACGAGGGAATCCACAATGCCGCGCACTTCGCTGTTGCCCAGTTTCGTCTTGGTTTGTCCCTCAAATTCTGGGTCGGGCACTTTCACGGAAATCACTGCAGTCAAGCCTTCGCGGATGTTTTCGCCGCCCAAGTTGGCTTCGTTGTCTTTGATTTTGTTGCGTTTGCGGGCGACATTGTTCATCGTCCGGGTCAGCACGGCTTTTAAGCCTTCGAGGTGCGTGCCGCCGTCGATGGTGCGAATGTTATTGGCAAAACCGAGAATATTATCGCTGTAGGAATCAATGCACCATTGCAAGGCCACTTCCACGACAACGCCATCCCGTTCGCCTTCGACGTAGATAATGTCGCCGTGGAGGGGGTCTTTTTCGCGGGTCATGTAGGTGACATATTCGCGAATACCGCCTTCGTAGCAGTAGGTTTCAATGCGGGGGACTTCGGGACGGCGATCGCTGAAGGTAATCTTCACCCCGGCATTGAGATAGCCCAACTCCCGGAGCCGACCCGCTACGGTACTGTAGTCAAACTCCACCGTCTCCGAAAAAATGGTGTTATCCGGTAAAAAGGTGAGGGATGTACCGCTGGCGGTTTGGGTGGGGTCGGCGGCTTCGGTAAGTTCTCCCATGGGAATGCCGCGCTCGTAGCGTTGGGTATAGATGCAGTTATCCCGGCGCACCTCCACCACAACCCAAGTGGACAGGGCATTGACCACGGACACACCCACGCCGTGTAAGCCGCCAGACACTTTGTAGCCCCCGCCGCCAAATTTCCCCCCGGCGTGGAGTACGGTCATGACGGTTTCCAGGGCAGATTTTCCCGTCGTGGGGTGAATATCAATGGGAATGCCCCGGCCATCGTCGGTGACGGTGACAGAACCATCGGGATTAAAGTCAACTTCGATATGGGTGCAATAGCCAGCGAGGGCTTCATCGATAGAGTTATCGACGACTTCATAGACGAGGTGATGGAGTCCACGGGGCCCAGTGGTGCCGATGTACATCCCCGGACGTTTGCGTACAGGGTCTAACCCTTCTAAAACCTGAATCTGATCGGCACGATAGTTACTGGCCATAAAAATTCCTCGAATCGCAGAGAAGCGGGCTTAAGGCTCTTGAATGGGAAAAAACCTATCAAATTCTAACATAAAAGGGTTGATGGCGACGCTAGGCTCTGTAGCTTGTTAAAAAAGATTGGATACCATGCCGGGAAAATTACCCGTTTTGATATCAGGAGCGGAAGGATGAAGCGATCGCCCTTGAGTTTTCCTCGGCGTGGCAAGAACCCCCATTATCGCACGATTTCGTCGCAGACTTGTTGGGCAGTGGCGGGGGCGAGCAGGACACCATTGCGATAATGTCCCGTGGCGAGGGTGACGTTGCCATAGCCCCGTAGGGGGCCGATCACGGGGGCGGGTTGGCCTTGGGGGCGGGGGCGTTGGCCCGACCAGGATTCGATCATTTCCCCCTGGGCGAGGGCGGGACAGAGGGCGATCGCTTGCTGCCAGACCGCTGCTTTGAGGTGAGCTTGGGCCGCAACAACGCCCTGCTCATCGGGAAACTCCACCGTCGCCCCGACCCAATAGTCGCCGCCGCCGAGGGGGACGAGATGCACATCGTGACCGGAGATCACGGGTTCGATGGGGTGGAGGGGTTGGGGGCAACGGACGCGGAAGGCTTGACCGAGGACGGGACGGAGATCGAGGGGTTGCTGAAGGTGGGCGGTGAGGGGTGTGGAGCCAAGACCGGCGGCGAGAATGAGGCGATCGCATTCAATCCAGTCGTTGCCCACCTGAACATGGGTGCAGCGGTGTGCATCTCCGTCGGGGCTGGTGCGGCAGGCGGTGACGGCTTGGCCAAAACGGCAATCGGCTCCGGCTTGGGTGGCGGCTTGGATCAACGCTGTGGTGAGGGGGCGGGGTTGAATTTGGCCATCCTGGGGGGAATGAACCGCACCGATGAGGCGATCGCAGTCCAAAAACGGACAATGGGCCGCCAGTTGGACTCGATCCCAAAGGTCAAGCCTCCAGCCCTGCTGCGATCGCACCTGCTGCAAGCGTTGCCACCGCTCATCCCGTTCATCCTCACGGAACCGCAGCATCACCAAACCGTGGGGATTGGCGGGAATCGGGCCACCCGTGGCCCGTTCCAGTTCCGGGATCAAAGTGGCGTAGCGGCGCAGACTCTGCTCCCGCAGTCGCCAGCCGCGGCCGGTGGTCTTTTGGCTAATCACCCCCATTAACACCCCCAACGCCGCTCCCGTAGACCCGGCAGCGGCGTTGGCTTGTTCAATCAGGACAACAGCTTGATTTTGGCGGCTAAGTTCGTAGGCGATCATCGCGCCCACGACTCCGCCGCCCACAATCACAATCGGGTTCATGCGTCGCTATCGGGTTCGCGGGGAATATAGTTCAGATAGGCCTCAAAGTCCTTTTCAATTTCGGCCAAGGCTTCTTTGGCAAAGCTCGGCACACCCTCGGACGACGCAGCATCTAGGCGCTCAATGTCGGTGAATAAGGATTCTGCCAATTCTGTGGCGATGTCTTGGTCTTTTTCGAGCAGGAGGCTGCGATCGAGGTAGCCAAGGGTCGCCCGTAGCCCGCCAAGGGGGCCATGGAGGAAGGAACCGACGTTATTCCAATCGCTTTTGTTGACATAGCCTTCGAGTTCAGGGAGGCGATCGCGCACTTCTTCCACGGTCACGAGGGCTCGGTCAATGGCCGCAATTTTTTCCGGGGTGTAGGTGGGCGGTGCTTGCACCATATCGCCACCGCAACCGGTGAGGAATGTGGTTAAGCCCACGAGGAGTAGAGCAAGTAAGGATCGAATCGGTTTCATACAAAAATCTTCGGGTAACAGTCGCATCGTCTGAGAAAACTATAAAGGAAAATCGGAAGTACCACACCCAGAATCCGATTTTGGACAGAAAACGCAATCATCACCATGCTGTTACTGGCGGCGATCGCACAGCCAGTAGGTTTCCATGGGGCCTTTGCCTTTAATTGCGAGGATGCCGCGCCGCTGACAAATGAAGTGAGGCGCGATCGCCGCTTGGGTCGCTGCTGTAATTTGGATGCGTTGCGGCTTGCCGTGGGACTCCATCCGCGCCGCCACATTCACCGCATCGCCCCAGAGGTCATAGATGAATTTTTTGATCCCAATCACCCCCGCCACCACCGAGCCGGTATGGATGCCAATACGGAGTTCCATCGGGGAACCGTCGGGCCAGTGAAACTGCTGGATCGCCTGTTGCATATCGAGGGCCATGGCGGCGATCGCTTCGGCATGATCCGCACGGGGCAAGGGCAGCCCCGCCGCCGCCATATACGCATCCCCAATCGTCTTAATCTTCTCTACGCCGTGGGTTTCCGCCAACTGATCAAACACGGAAAAAATCTGATTCAGGGTGCTGATCAGTTCCAACGCCTGAAACTGATTGGCATGGGAGGAAAAACTCACCAAGTCGGCAAAGAGAATCGTGACGCTGGAAAATTGTTGGGCGAGACTGCCCTCAAAACGCTTCAATTGGTCAGCAATGGGACGGGGCAACACATTGAGGAGGAGGCGTTCGGATTTATTTTTTTCCACCAACAGGGCTTTTTCGGCTTGAATCCGTTGGGTGACATTGGCTTGAATCCCGACAAAGTGAGTGAGTTCGCCTGCTTCATCAAACACGGGGGAGATGGTGAGTTCATTCCAAAACAAAGTGCCATCCTTGCGAAAATTGCGCAGGGTGACGGTGCAATGGCGACGCTCTTTGATGGCGTGGCGGAGTTCGTGGCGGGCGGCTTGGTTTTTTTCGGGGCCTTGGAGAAAGCGGCAATTGAGGCCGAGCACTTCGGTGGCAGAATAGCCCGACATTTGTTCAAAGGCAGGATTGACATAGATCAGCGGCATATCCGGCAGACGCGCATCGGCGATCACGATCCCGACTCGACTAGCAGCGATCGCTTGATCCCGCAGATACAACGCCGCCTGCACCCCCCGTTGATAGACCCCGCGATCATGCCATTGGGTTTCGGTGACATCCTGGGCGATCGCCACACTCGCCCCGTTGCGATAGGGCGACACCCGCCACGAGAGCCACCGATAGCTGCCATTGCGGTGGCGGAAGCGGTTTTTATAGTCTATGGGCGTTTGGCGTTGGGGCTGCTGGCAGCGTTGCTCAACGGCGAGGGTGGCTTCGAGGTCGTCGGGGTGAATCCAGTCCAGCCAAGGCTGTTGGCGCAGCTCCTCCGGAGTCCACCCCAACAGATCCTGCCAAGCGTGGTTCATCTCCCCCAGATAGCCATCGTCATGGCGCACACACATCAAATCCACCGACAACTCAAAAAAGGACTGTAGCGCAGTTGCCGCGTCGTATGGTGTACTCACGTCTCCAGAAAAACCCATAATGCCCCGTTAAGTGACCCTTGGTTTCGTGGACTTGTTGACTGCACCCCTACTCCCATTATTCAGGTTTTCGCGTCACTCTGGGAACATTCAGGACGACGATGGGGGTCATCGCGCTCCCTAATCTTCTAAAACCTGCACATCCACTTCCACCGCATCCACATCAATCGTGCCCGGCGGCGTGATCCGCACAAACCGCCCGTCCTTAATCTGAAGGGCTTCATTACAGTTGGGGCAATTAAACGCCACCTGATTAAAGGCCGCAAAGGAGTGACCACACATCGGGCATTGATCTTCAACCACATTCCGCTTCACCCACCAGCGCAGCCCATACACCGCCACCACCGGCAGCAGCGCCAAGAGAAACACCACGATGAAAAAACCATTCACAATCCACCCTAAACCCAATGCACTTAAACTCATTACGCCTAGCAAAATCAACAAACTACAGCCAATGCCTGATAAATTCCATTGGGCAATCTGATTCACAATGACCTCCTCATCAGGAATTCGTGACCTTGTTTCATCCTAATTTATCTCCTAAGAGCGCGAGAAGATAAGACCCGCGCTGTAACGGTACTCCGTTCAGCATCGGGATACAGGTCGTCTCGCCGCTTGTTGATTCCCCTCAATGGGGATGAAACAAGCATTTACTAGACCAGTGAGTCCGAGTAAATGTGCTATAGTCCTGGGATGTTGACCATGAACTATCGCTACCGAATCTATCCTAATCCTACTCAGCAAAACACCTTGTTTGACTGGATGGAAACCTGTCGCATTGCCTATAACTATGGGCTGCGAGAGAGGAAAGATTGGTGCAATAGTCGAAAATGTCAGATTGACCGCTGTTCGATTGAGCGGGAATACATCCTGCCAGCAGAGTTGAGATTTCCCGGTGAAGTACAGCAATTGAACAAAAAGAGCGACGCACTCCCCCACCTGCCTGCGGCGAGGTGGGGGTCAA
>CAZCWE010000134.1:0-9764 GCA_964502285.1 uncultured Spirulina sp.
GTACAAGACAAACAATCTGGTTTGGGCTGAAACCCTGATGATTTTGGAGAAAAATAGGGAGCAGGATGCTCCCACTCCATCAAAATCGATAGTTTTTCAACTTTTGTCCTGTACTGAGATAAGCGGTAGCTCAAGATACAAGGGCTTGGGGGATGAGGGCGACACAAGCTGGATGTGCCGCAGTGGGATGCTCCCGATCGCACCTTTGCGAATTTAAGGATTAACCCATGATGTAGTCTTGCAACGCCTTCACCCCCAAGGGTTGCTGCTGCATTGAGCGGATCGCGGCGGTGGTGGCGCGGGCCCCGGCGATCGTGGTGACGAGGGGGATTTGATAGGCCAGACAGGTGCGGCGAATCAGCATTCCATCCTCGCGGGCCTCTTGACCCGATGGTGTATTGACGATCAGGTGAATTTGCTTGTTTTTGATCGCATCCAACACATGGGGGCGGCCTTCATGGAGCTTCAGCACCAATTCCGCCTCCAAACCGTTTTCCTTGAGGCATTGGTAGGTTCCCGCCGTGGCGATGACCTTAAAGCCCAACTCGATGAAGTCCTTGACCACCGGAACCACAAGGGGCTTGTCGCGATCGTTTGTCGAAACGAACACCGTGCCACTCAAGGGCAAGGTTTCTCCGGCTCCCAATTCTGCTTTGGCGTAGGCAGTGCCAAACTGCACATCTAACCCCATCACTTCCCCCGTCGAGCGCATTTCGGGCCCTAGGAGGGTGTCGGAGCCGGGGAATTTTTTGAAGGGTAAGACCGCTTCTTTCACCGCTACATGTTGCGGGATGACTTCTGTGGTGAAGCCCACCTCTGCAAGGGTTTTACCCGACATGACCAAGGAGGCAATTTTGGCTAGGGGAATCCCGATCGCTTTTGAGACAAAGGGCACGGTGCGGGAGGCGCGGGGGTTGGCTTCAAGGATGTAGACGGTGGTCCCTTGGACGGCGAATTGAATATTCATCAGGCCGATCACCTTGAGGGCTTTGGCGAGCTTGATCGTCGAGGTGCGAATTGTGGCCACCGCTTCATCGGTGAGGGAGGTGTAGGGCAGGGAACAGGCGGAATCCCCAGAGTGAATCCCGGCTTGCTCGATGTGTTCCATGATGCCGCCGATGGTGACGTTGCCGTCTTTGTCGGCGATCGCATCCACATCCACTTCCACCGCATTTTCCAAGAACTTATCGATCAAAATCGGGTGATCGGGTTCGACTTGGACGGCAAAGGTCATGTAGCGTTCGAGTTCAGTGTCGGAATAAACAATCTCCATGGCCCGACCGCCGAGGACATAGGAGGGGCGCACGACAACGGGATAGGTGACGCGATTGGCAATCACGAGGGCTTCTTCGTAGCTCCGCGCCAAGCCGTTGGGGGGTTGGAGAATTTCCAAGTCTTGGAGGATTTTCTCGAACCGTTCCCGGTCTTCGGCGGTGTCGATCGCATCGGGAGACGTGCCCCAGATTTTCGTTGGACAGTCGGGGGTCGCATTCAGGTAGTTTTGCAGCGGCACTGCCAGTTTTAGGGGTGTTTGACCGCCGAATTGGATGATCACCCCGGCCGGTTGTTCGGCTTCGATGATGTTGAGCACATCCTCTTTGGTGAGGGGTTCAAAGTAGAGGCGATCGCTCGTGTCGTAGTCTGTCGAAACCGTTTCCGGGTTGGAATTAACCATGATCGTCTCGTAGCCCGCCTCACTGAGGGAGAACGACGCATGGCAACAGCAATAGTCAAACTCGATCCCCTGGCCGATCCGGTTGGGCCCGCCGCCGAGAATCATCACCTTCGGTTTGTCTGAGGGGGTGACTTCGCTTTCGTCGGGTTCGTAGGTGGAGTAGTAGTAAGGGGTGAAGGCTTCAAACTCCGCTGCGCAGGTGTCTACCATTTTGTAGACGGGGATGATGTGGAGGGATTTGCGATGGGCGCGCACGTCGTCTTCGGTGGTTTTGGTGGCGAAGGCGATTTGGCGATCGCTGAACCCTTTTTGTTTAATTTGGCGCATTTGCACCGCTGTAATTTCATCGAGGGGCGTTTGTTTTAAAAAACGCTCCGTCACCAACAGATCCGCCAGCTTATCCAAAAACCAAATATCAATGGCCGTGAGGCTGTGAATTTCTTCTACGGTCATCCCCAGCTTCATGGCGTGGTAGATGCTGAAGACGCGATCGGGGTTGGGGGTGCGCAGACTGGCCGCCACCTGGGAGAGGGTGGGCAGGGCTTCGGCGCGATCGCAGCCAAAGCCATAGCGGCCGGTTTCGAGCGATCGCAGCGCCTTCTGGAACGACTCTTGCAGCGTCCGCCCAATGGCCATCGCCTCGCCCACAGACTTCATTTGCGTCGTCAGCACCGGCTCCGAACCGGGGAATTTTTCAAAGGTAAAGCGGGGGATCTTCGTCACTACATAGTCAATTGTCGGCTCAAAGGAGGCGGGCGTTTGCTTGGTGATGTCGTTGGAAATTTCGTTGAGGGTATAGCCCACGGCCAACTTGGCCGCGAATTTTGCGATCGGGAAGCCTGTCGCCTTCGAGGCCAACGCCGACGATCGCGACACCCGTGGGTTCATCTCAATCACAATGAAATCCCCCGTCAAGGGATTCACCGAAAACTGAATATTCGATCCCCCCGTTTCCACCCCAATCTCGCGGATAATCTTCAGGGACGCATCCCGCAGCCGTTGATATTCTTTGTCCGTCAGGGTCTGCGCCGGAGCCACGGTGATCGAATCCCCCGTATGCACCCCCATCGGGTCAAAGTTCTCAATACTACAGATGATCACGACGTTATCGGCCAGATCGCGCATCACCTCCAGCTCGTACTCCTTCCAGCCCAGCAAAGACTGTTCCACAAGAATCTGAGACACCGGCGAGGCATCAATCCCCCCTTGGGCCATCTCTTCATATTCTTCTTGGTTATAGGCGATGCCGCCCCCAGTTCCGCCCAAGGTAAACGCCGGGCGAATAATTAACGGGTAGCTGCCAATTTCCGCTGCAATTTGGCGGGCTTCGTCCAAATTACTGGCAATCCCGGAGGGGCAAACCGGCACACCAATTTTGGCCATGGCTTCTTTAAAAAGTTGGCGATCTTCGGCTTTTTCGATCGCATCCAACTTCGCCCCGATCAACTCGACACCGTATTGATCCAGAACGCCATTTTTCGCTAGGGTCACGGCCACGTTGAGGGCCGTTTGTCCCCCCATGGTCGGGAGCAGCGCGTCGGGGCGTTCTTTTTCGATCACCTTGGCGACAATTTCCGGGGTCACGGGTTCGATGTAGGTACGATCCGCTGTTTCGGGATCGGTCATAATCGTAGCGGGGTTGGAATTGACCAAAATCACTTCGTAGCCTTCTTGGCGGAGGGCTTTGCAGGCTTGGGTTCCGGAATAGTCAAATTCACAGGCTTGCCCGATCACGATGGGGCCAGCCCCCAGTAGCAGAATTTTTTTTAGGTCACTGCGACGAGGCATAGTTCGTAGAGCATAAGTGTTTAAATCCCAATCATTCTATAGCAACGAATTCAGGGTGATTGGGGGATTGCGGAATCTTTTCACTAACGGCGACCCTCCTGCCTCTATTTCTACCCGTTGGGGGTTGATGGGACAATATTTGCAGTATCAAGGATTACCAAGTGAGGGGATTATGGGGAGCGATCGCGCTCCCTCAATCTGCTGCACCCTCACAACGAACCCATCCAATCAGCTCAAACCACTAAAATGAAAGACAGCATAGAGACATCAAGCATCAACCACGCGCTCAATACAGTGCTCGTCCATTCCAACCCCAACGGGTCAGCCCCCACAGTTTAGATTTCCCAGTGATCAACTTTGAGTTGAAACCCTGATGATTGTGTTGGTTGGCTAGAGCAAGAGCGCAATCCAACACAATCATTGGCCGGGTCTCTATTGTTTGATTAATTCCATTGTTCTGGATTGTTCTATTGTATGTGTGTATTTGCTGTTGTTTACGTCAGGAAACAGAAGGAGAACAGTACAGGGCAATGGTGATTGAGTCGAGGCTTCAAGCCTGATCATTAATGCCATTGATGAACGGAAAAGAGACATTATGGATGGTCTAGAACAGCCCCAGACCAATGATGCACAATCAATAATTTAAGTTTATGTGGGATTCTTTATTAAATCCAGTCGCGCTCCTGTCTTATATGCCCCATGGCTCCTGTTACCTGTGGCAACGGCCGTTAGTGAGTCTGCATGTGATTAGTAATGCGTTGATTGCGATCGCGTATTTTTCGATTCCGGCAATGTTGATTTATTTTGTTGCCCAGCGTCCGGAACTGAAGTTAAACCGTGTTTTGGTGCTGTTCGGTGCGTTTATTATCTGTTGCGGCATCGGTCACGCCCTGGACATTTGGACTCTGTGGTTTCCGAACTATTGGATTGCAGGCGCTGAGCGGGCCTTAACGGCCTTGGTTTCGTGCTATACCGCCGTTGCTCTCTGGCAGCTTATTCCCCAATTTTTAGCCCTGCGCACCCCTGAAGAACTCGAACAGATCAACGCCACCCTTGAGGCGGAAATCCAAGAGCGCCAACGGATAGAAACCATATTTCATGGTCTTGTGGAAAGTACGGCAGCCTATACGGGGCGAGATTTTTTCAATGCGTTGGTGGAAAATTTGGCGACGGCGCTGCATGTGGATTATGTGTTGGTGTCGGAGTTGCAACAGACTGACGGGGCTGAACCGATGTTGCAAACGCTGGCAATTTGGGGCCATGGCTGTTTGAGTAAAAATATTGTGTATGCGATCGCCGATACTCCCTGCGAAGTCACCCTTGAGGACAAAGAAATCTGTACAATTCCTGAAAAGCTCCAGGAACTGTTTCCGAACGATCCGCTCTTGGCCCCCATGAACGCCGAAGGCTATGTGGGCGTACCCCTCCTCGATGGTGAGCAAAACGTCTTAGGCAATTTATGTCTGATCCATAGCCAGCCGTTAACCCTTGATGAGCAATCCCAAGGGGTTTTGACGATTTTTGCAGCCCGGGCAGCGACGGAGTTACAACGCCAACAGGCGTTAATCGATTTAGCCCAGAATCAAGCAGAACTAGAGGCGCGAGTGGATCATCGTACTGCTGAGTTAGTGACGATCAATGAAACCCTAGCGACGGAAATTGCGCAAAAAACGATCGCAGAATCGGCCCTCAAGGCCAGCCAAGATTTTTTAGAGCGGGTCTTGAATGCGATTACAGAGCCGATGTTTGTCAAAGATCGCCAGCATCGGTTGACGATGGTGAATACGGCGTTTTGTGAGTGGGTGGGGCGATCGCCGGCTGACCTCTTGGGCAAAACCAACTACGATTTGTTTCCCACCCTCGCAGCAAACGAAGCCTGGTATCGGGATGAGTTGGTGTTTGAGACGGGCGAAGAGCAAGAAGAGGAAATAACCCTCGCCAATGGTCAAGACCAGATGCGCACGATCACCACGAAGCGGATCGCGTTTCAAGGCCACAACCATGAAGCGAGCCTCGTGGGGATTATCCACGACATTACCGACCGGAAGCAGATTGAACTCAAACTCCGCAAAACGGCCCAACGGGAGAAGGCGATCGCCCGTGTTGTGTCGCGGATGCGCCAAACCTTGGATCTCGACACGATTTTCCGGGATACCACGGCGGAACTGCGCCATGTGTTGGAGTGCGATCGCGTCTTGATCTATCGCTTTAATCCAGACTGGAGCGGTGCGCTGGTGGCCGAATCCCTCGTCTCCGGTTGGCAGCCCGTGGTGGATGTGGAACTCAATCCGCCGATCACCCGGAAAGCCACCGAAACCGCTGATTGTGTCGGACGCTCCGACCTTGCCCTCGTGGAAGATACCTATCTCAAAGACACCGAAGGCGACATCTACCGGCGCGGCGTGGCTTACCACAGCGTCACCGACATCTACCAGGCAGGCTTTACCGACTGCTACATCGAACTCCTCGAACAACTCCAAGCCCGGAGTTACCTGATCGTCCCCCTCTTTGCCAGCAAAAAAATCTGGGGACTCCTCTGCGCCTATCACAACAGCGGGCCGCACCAATGGGATGAATCGGAAATCAAAATCATCACCCAAATTGGCACGCAGTTGGGGGTGGCAGTCCAACAGGCGGAACTCTTTTCCCAAAGTCAACAGCAAGCCCGCGAACTCGCCCGCGCCAAGGATGCCGCCGAAGCTGCCAACCGCGCCAAGAGCGAATTTCTCGCCAACATGAGCCATGAACTGCGCACCCCGATGAATGCGATTTTGGGCTTTACCCAACTGCTCACCCGCGAGGCCACGCTGATGGCGGAGCAAAAACAGTACCTCGACATTATCAATCAGTCGGGCGAACATCTGTTGACCCTGATTAATGATGTATTGGAAATGTCCAAGATCGAAGCGGGGCGCACGGTGTTGGTTGAGCATGATTTTGACCTGCATCAACTGTTGAACGGCCTCCATCAAATGTTTCAGTTAAAGGTGCGCGATAAGGGCTTGGTGCTGAGTTTGGAGCGATCGCCCCACGTCCCGCAATACATCTGCGCCGATGAAGGGAAATTGCGTCAAGTGTTGATCAACTTGCTCAACAACGCCGTGAAGTTCACCAGCGTCGGCCAAGTCACCCTGCAAGCGATCGCCCACGATGCCAACCACATCACCTTCAGCGTCACCGACACCGGCCCCGGCATCGATTCTACAGAACAGGATCAACTCTTCACCGCCTTCGGACAGACCTCGGTGGGCTTAAAATCCCAAGAAGGGACGGGTCTGGGCCTGCCGATTAGCCAAAAATTCATTAACCTCATGGGCGGGATGATCACCGTTGATAGTCAGCCGGATTGTGGGGCGACCTTCACCTTTACGATCGCCATCACCCCCGTCGAAGGCAACACCGTGTTGGCCCGGTCTGACCTCGAAGCCCGTCCGGTGGCCTGCCTCGCCCCCGGTCAAACCAAAACCCGGATTCTGATTGCCGAAGACAAGCCCACCAATCGGCTGCTGCTCAACCAAATCCTCAGTCGCCTAGGGTTTGAACTCTGTGAAGCCGAAAATGGCGAAGAAGCGATCGCCCAGTGGGAAACCTGGAAGCCCGACCTGATTTTGATGGATATGCGGATGCCCGTCATGGATGGCTATGTCGCCACCCAAACCATCCGCCGCCGCGCCCAACAACAGGGCCGAGAGATTGTGATCATCGCCTTAACCGCCAGCGCCTTTGAAGAAGATCGCCAAGATGTCCTCACAGCGGGCTGTGATGACTTTGTGCGCAAACCCTTCCAAGAAGCCCAACTCTTGGAAGTGATTCGCACCCATCTCCAGGTGGATTATTTGTATGCTGATCCTGAACCCACCGCAACATCTGTAGATGGGAGTGATCCCCATTCCACCACCGAGTTTAATAGCGCAACCTTAGAACAAATGCCCCGCGCATGGCTCGATCAGGTTTATCAAGCCGCCCTCCAAGGGAACGACACCGCCATTTTTGGGCTAGTGGACACCATCCCCCCCGATTGCGCCAGCTTAATGTTTTATCTGACGGAATTAGCGGTGCAGTTCCGGTTTGATGCGATCGTGGAATTGATCGAGCCGGTCTTGGCAACCCGGACAACCCCGGAAGTAGACGAGATTTCCCCGATGTAAGCCTGTGTATTCTGTACAAGGGAATTAGCTGAAAGCGGGTTGAATATGTGGCTTTGAATCCACCCTGTAATTGCTCAAAAATTGTGATAGTCCCCACCATGACGACGACTGTAATCCCGGCTCACCCCACTGACCAATCTTCCGCCATTGACTTATTAATCGTGGATGATACCCCGGCTAACCTGCGACTCCTGTCTGATATGTTGCAGGGCCAAGGGTATGGGGTGCGTAAGGCGATTAATGGCAAGATGGCACTGCTGGCGGTGAAATCGCTCCTGCCGGATCTGATTTTGTTGGATATTAATTTGCCGGATATGAATGGCTATGAGGTGTGTCAGCAGTTGAAGGCTGACCCCCAAACGGCGGGAGTGCCGATCATTTTCTTGAGTGCGCTCAGTGAAGGGGCGGATAAGGTGAAGGCGTTTCAGAGCGGGGGAGAGGACTACATTACGAAGCCGTTTCTGCTCGAAGAGGTGTTGGCACGGGTGAAGCATCAGTTGCAGTTGGCGCGGTTGCATCAGCAGTTGGCGACGCAAAATGAAACGTTAAAAAGTACCAATGGGCGTTTGGAGCACACTTTGCTGGAGTTGCAGACGACCCAGGCGCAGTTGATTCAGCAGGAGAAGTTGGCGGGGTTGGCGCAGTTGGTGGCGGGCTTGGCCCATGAGGTGAATAATCCGGTGGGGTTTATTGCGGGGAATCTTGACCCGGTGGCGGACTATGCCCAAACCTTGATCGAAACGATCGCCCGCTATCAAACGGAACTACCCAACCCGTCACCGGAGTTACAGGTGTTTGTGGACGAGGCGGATTTAGAGTTTATCCAGACGGATCTCCCCCAGGTGATTCAATCAATGCGATCGGGGACGGAGCGGTTGCGATCGCTGATCCTCGCCCTGCGCATTTTTGCCCACCTCGATGAATCCGATGTCAAAACGATCAGTATTGCCGAAGCCATTGACAACACGCTGCTGCTGCTGACCCATCGCCTTGACGCGGAGCCGCCGATCCAGGTGGTGAAGGACTATCAAACGATTCCTAATCTGGTGTGCTATGCCCGCAAGTTGAACCAGGTGATCCTCAATGTGATCACCAATGCCATTGATGCGATGCGGGCGGCGGAGCAGGCTGCGCCCACCTTAAGCCTCGGCATTGAGGCGACGGACACCACGATCACCATCACCATTCAGGATAATGGTGTGGGTATTGATGCGGAGGCGCGATCGCACATGTTTGAACCCTTCTTCACCACCAAACCCACCGGCAGCGGCCAGGGCCTCGGCCTCGCCACCAGTTACCAAATCATCGTCGAAGACCACCACGGCGATCTGCACATTCAATCTGAGCCTGGCCAAGGCACAACGGTGACCATTCAACTCCCCACCGAGGGCCTCACAGACACCTAGCCCCGTGGCACTTGGGGGAGCGTCACCTTCGCGGCCATGCCGTCTAGGCAACCTGTTAGAATAGCGTGACTTTGCAAGAAACAGCAGCATGAACGGCAGTGAAAAATCTGGACTGTGGCACTGGTGGCAGACCTTTGAGCAGCGACCGCGCCAAGCCGCATGGTTTGCGGGGATTACCCTCAGCCTGATTTGTGTGATGGCGTTCCTTTGGGGGTTGGGCAGCATCGGACTCGTGGACGAAACGGAGCCTCTGTTTGCCGAGGCGGCGCGTCAGATGACCGTCACCGGCGACTGGGTGACGCCCTATTTCAATGGGGTGACGCGGTTTGATAAGCCGCCGCTGGTGTATTGGTTGATGGCGCTGGGGTATCTGGTGTTTGGGGTGAATGAATGGATGGTGCGCTTGCCGTCGGCGCTGTCGGCGATCGCCCTCGTCCTCGGCATTTTTATGACGCTGCATCGGTTTGGCTACGCCACACCCCGCGACGGTCAGGCCGATCATGCCGATAGCCGTCGCAGCCTGCGGCAACGGTGGATCGCGGCCTGGTTGGGGGCGGCGATGTTGGCCCTCAATGTGCAAATGTTCGCCTGGGCCCGCACGGGTGTGTCGGATATGCTCCTCAATGCCTGCATGGGGGTGGCGCTGCTCTGCTTTTTTTGGGGCTATGTGAACCATGCAGGTCAGGTGCGGCGAGGCTTTTGGCCGAGTCGGTGGTATTTAGGCTGTTATGTGGCGATGGCCCTGGC
>CAZCWE010000135.1:0-9659 GCA_964502285.1 uncultured Spirulina sp.
TTAGGGGTTCTCTATGGTGAAACGAATGAACCCCAGAAGCAGATTGAGGTGTTTGAACAATCCGTGATCATCTACCGAGAAATTGGTGATCGTGAGGGCGAAGCTCTTGCTGCTTACAGCGTTGGTATTGCTCATTATGAATTAGATCAAAATGAGCAAGCCATTCCATTTTTTGAGCAGTCATTAAAGCTTCAGCAAGAAATCGGTGATCGCGCAGGTTCTGCTAATGCTTTAAATTATATTGGCATTTCATACAGAGCGTTAAGAGACTATGAAAAATCGATTGGGTTTCATCAACAGGCACTTGCGATTTGGCAAGAGCTTGATAATCCTGGAGAGATAGCACAATCGCTAACGTATCTCGGTAATCGATATAACTCACTAGAACAGTATGAAAAATCTATCGAATTTCATCAACAGGCGTTAGAGATTCGGGAAGATTTGGGCGATCGCGATGCTGAATCTCGAACTCTTCAATTCTTGATCTCTGCTCATGCTAAGTTGAATCAAATTGAGCAAGCAATCAACTTTTTTGAACAACGACTCGCAATCCTTGAAGTTATTGGTACTCCTGAACAGATTGGAAATGAATGGTATGAACTAGGTAAGCTTTATGGAGATATTGGGGACTATGAAAAATCACTTGAAGTTAACAATAAAGCTTTAGCAATTGCACGAGAAATTGGCGAGCGTCAATTAGAGTCTTATGCCTTGAATCATATCAGCATTGCCTACAAAGAGCTTGAGCAGTATGAACGCGCTATTGAATTCCAAGAACAGTCTATTGCAATCAAGCGAGAGTTGGGTGATCGCCGGGGAGAACTCAATTCTTTACATAATTTAGCGAGTGTATATTTTGAACTGGAACAATATGAGCAGGCGATAATTTTTGAGGAACAAGCTCTTGCCTTAGCAGAGAATTTAAGTAATCAGAGGATGCAAGTAAACGCGCTCAGAGGAATAGCAAGAGCTAATCGTCGTGCTGGTAAGTTTGGAGAATATCTTGATTTTTCTTTTCAAGCTCTTAAAGTGGCAGAAGCCATTGGCGATGATAAGTTGGTGAATGAAATAGAAGAAGATGTGAAAGAGTTTTATGCTGTTATTGGCTTCGGAACAAGGTTGGAGAGGCAAGAAGAAATCACATTCCATGAAGAGAATCTAAGAATGGCAAGAGAGAAAAGCTATCCTATTCTCGAAGCTCTGGCTTTAGAATCTTTGGCGATGTCTTACAGCATCCTAGACCAGCCGAGACAAGCTATCGACCACATGAATCAGGCATTAAGCATTCAAAGAGAACTTGGCGACATTGAAAATCAGGCATGGTCTTTGAGTAATTTGGGCAATATTTACAGAAGATTGGGTGACCGCCAAAAGTCTCTTGAGTTTCATGAGCTGGCATTGAATCTGGTAATGTCTCATCAAAATCTAGAATTGGAGATCAGAGGGTTAATTAATTTGGGAATTACATACGGCCACTTTGGAGATTCAGAAACAGCAATACAACAATTCGAAGAAGGGTTGAGGAAAGTGAGCGTCTCAAATTTAGATAATAAAAGAAAACTAGAATCAGACCTGAATTTTCAGCTTGGCTTAAGACGGTTTAGTGATCAGAAATATGAAGAGGCACGTCAATATTTGGAGATTAGTTTGCAGTTATACCGCGAGATCGAAGATCGGGAAGGAGAGGCTGAAACCCTGGAATTGCTGGGACTAACCTACTGGAGACCGACAGATTCAAATATGCTTAGATTCTTTGATGGACATGGAGGCACTGGTACTGTCTTGGATTTAGTTCGCGCCGCTGATGAGATAGAAAATGCGGCTAATGATCGTGACAAAGCCATTGCATATTTTAATGAGTATCTCGAAGCGACAGAAGGCTTATGGTCTCGAAATCCAGCATTTGGCGATCGATCGCATGAAATCAGAGCGTTATCTTTGCTTGCAGCTTCTTCTCAAGATAAAAATCAATCAATTCAGCTTTATCGAGAAGCTATTGATATTGCACGAAGTAGTGGTGATTATATCCTTGAAATACGAAATACCCAGGGGTTAGCCAAGCTACTCCCGCATTCGGAAGCAGAGATGTTGCTCAGGGAAGCAGTAGATACTTTAGAAAATGTTTGGAATTCCTTGGGTGATGATGACCTTGAGAAAGTGACTTTTTCACAATCTGGAATTGCTTCTGGAGTTTACCAAACTCTTCAACAAGTGTTGATTGCTCAAGAGAAATACAATGAAGCGTTTATTATTGCAGAGCAGGGGCGTACTCGTGCCTTAACGGATTTACTGGCGAGCCGCCTACCCCAAGAAAATACTGAATCACTATTATCTGGAAGCATAAATCTAGAACAAATTAAACAAGTGGCTCGTGAGCAGAATGCAACGCTAGTTCAATATTCTGTTATTGATGATTATCAAATTTTGATGTGGGTTGTCCAACCTAATGGAGAAATCCATTTCCGTAGCTTTGCAGATAGCACAATTTCCATGTTTCAAGGAGAGTTAGTCTCCAATACTCGTGAAGCGTTAAATCTACGCGATCGCGGTCTTATCGCCGTCCGCCCCCGTGACGGCTCAGACCCAAAATACGACGAAGCAACTCAACTATGGTTACTGCACCGTCTCCTCATTGAACCGATTGCAGACCTGCTACCCACTGATCCAGAAGATCGCGTCATTTTCGTGCCCCATCGCGAACTCTTTTTTGTTCCCTTCGCTGCCCTCATGGATGAAGATGGCAATTATCTGATTGAAAAACATACGATCCTCACCGCCCCCTCCATTCGTGTCCTCGACACCGTGCGCCGCAACGCCCAAGCCCAACGCAACAGCAACGGTAAACCATTGGTCGTGGGCAATCCCACCATGCCCGAAATCGCCTTCGCCGACGGCGAAACCCTCCAACTGAGCCAACTGCCCGGAGCCGAACGAGAAGCGATCGCGATCGCCGACCTGCTCGGAACCAAACCCCTCCTCGGAGCTGATGCCACCAAAGCCGCCGTCCTGGAGCAATTCGGCAATGCCCCCATCATTCACCTCGCCACCCACGGACTCCTTGAAGACTTTGGAACCGATGTTCCCGGTGCGATCGCCCTCGCTCCGAGTGGACGCAACACCGAAGCAAACGCCAGCCTTCTCCGAGCCAGCGAACTCCTGCAACTCGATCAACCCCTTAACGCCGAATTGGTGGTGTTGAGTGCCTGCGATACCGGACGCGGTGACCTGTCCGGGGATGGGGTGATCGGGTTGTCGCGATCGTTTATCTCGGCCGGAGTGCCCAGTCTGCTCGTTTCCCTGTGGGCTGTGCCCGACGCGCCCACGGCGGAATTGATGACCGAGTTTTACCGCCAGCGGGCGGCCACGGGGGACAATGCCCAAGCGTTGCGGCAGGCGATGTTACAGACGATGCGAACCCATCCCGAACCGAGGAATTGGGCGGCGTTTACGTTGATTGGGGAAGCGGATTAAACAGGCTGAAAAAAAGTTTTTTCTGCCAAAATGCGAAAACGTTTGTTGAGCGTCCTGTAAATCAGTAAGGTGATTTAAGCCTCCACAGGAGGAACCAATCTTATGAACGCACTCAAATCAGTTTTGGCCGTTTGTCTTGCTAGCTCTGCCGCGCTTGTGGCATCGGGTGACGCGATCGCACAAACCCCTGAAACCCCTTTTTCAGAATCCACCCACACCTCTGCAAACAGCGCCCTCTTGGGGCCAACCCAGGCCACCAACATCTATATGTTTAGCGCCATCGGTGGGTCTAATGACTTTGACAATCCCGACAGCACCACGGGGCCGATCGTGACGCTCCCTCAACCGCAGCCGAGCCCTTTTGGGATGACACAAGCGGGGAGTGGGCTGTCTGTGCGTAGTGGTTACGATGTCTTGGTTGGGCGCGGTGTCGCGGTTGTGCCGTCGATTTTTCCACAGACCTATCAGCTCCCCTCTGGTGTGGGCGGGTTTGGGTCGTCCGCATCGTTGCTGCACCAAGGCCCGTCGGTGCAGTTCGTGTTTGAATTCTAGGGTTAACCTCCGCAGGTTGTCGCGTTTAGCCTGGGGTTTGCACCCTGGGCGTATTCAATTCAGTCGTGTTCAGTTCCACAGTTTATGGATGATCTCAACGCAACCTTGAAACAGCTTGTCGCCCAGGCCTTGAGTCAACCGCTCAAAAGTAATGAGCGTCGCCAGACCCTTTACCAGATTTATCAACGGGTGACGCGATCGCGGAAACTCTGGCGCGATCGCCAACCCTATTACAACGATGCACTTCAGGAAATGTGGGAATATTGCTGCCACCATCTCGAAGCCTACAACCCCGACGAGAAGCAGGTGATCACTTGGTTGGATGACGAACTGAAGCGACGCTTGCAGCGGTATCGCTATGCACAGCAGCGCGATGCGACGAAACATCTACAGGCCGATGCTTCCCCAGGTTCAACCCTGCCGACGTTGGCCGAACGGCTGCCCGCGCCGCCGGATATTGAACCGAGTTTGGCGATGTGGGAAAAAACCTGCCATTGGGTGCAGACTGATCCGGACGAACAGTTGAGCACGACCCAGTTTCGGAAGCGATCGCAGATTAATTGTCAGTGGTTGTGTCAGCGTCGTTTTCCGCCCGAAACGTCCTGGGGAGAAATCGCGACGGAATTGGGGTTAAACGCCGCTGAGGCGAAGGACTTGCCGAAATGGTATTGTCGCCGCTGCTTGCCCCTGTTGCGAGAATTTGGGGTCGCGCAGGGCTTTATTGAAACGGTTAAAACATCACTGTCGAAATCACGGAGAAGGGCCTAATGTACACACAATTCAACCAGGACGATGCAACTACCGCGATCTCCCTCACCCATGGGATGCAGACCCAAGCCCAATGGTTCGCCCAACATCATCCTGACCCGGCGAAAGGTCGCCAAGTCTATCTCAACACGATCGCAATCTCAGTAACGGCCAACATATTAAACCTGCTCGGCATTGCCAATCATCCCGACCGGAGCGACAGTTGGAACCCAGCGATGCAGTTTGCCAGCGATGCGCGGGATCTGGTGGTGGATGGGATCGGGCGGTTGGACTGTTGCCCCGTGGTCGCAGCGGGGGACTTGCCCGATGCGATCGCCATCCCGCCAGAAGCCCAACGCGATCGGATGGGGTATGTGGTGGTCAAGATTGATGTGGCGGCGGCCGAAGCGACGCTGCTCGGTTTTGTGCCGCACCTGATCCAAAACCCGCTTCCCCTCTCTGCTCTGCAACCCGTGCCGATGTTGATCGCACACTTGACCCGCCTAGAAGCCCAGGCACAATCGCAGGTCAATCTGGGGGCATGGGTGCAAGGTCAAATCACTGCGGGTTGGGAAGCGGTGACGGCGGTGGTAACCCAGTTGCAAGGGCCACAGTTGGCTTGGCGTTTAGAGGAAGATATGGTGCGGCGTGCCAAACCCATTGAGTTTGCCTCTGGGTTACGGATTGCGTTGGTGGCGGGGATTCGACCCCTGACGGAGCAACGCAAGGATATCACGGTGGAGATTTATCCCCTCGGTGTGGATTTGTATTTGCCGCCCCAACTCCAATTTACGCTGCTTGATGCGGAGGGAAATCCGTTAATGGAGGCCCAGGCGCGGACGGAAAACCAAAATATTCAGTTTGAGTTTCGCGGTGAAGTGGGCGATCGCTTTTGGGTGCAGATCGAATTTGATACGTTTTTCCATCAAGAAAAATTCAGTATTTAACGATTCAATGCTTAAAATGAATTGGCTCAACTCCTGGGAAAATGGGTCATGCTTGCCTGTGTGCCCCGGAAGGAACGTTGTTCGTGATCCAGCGAAAACGCGCCCCCTTTTCCCCAGCAGGATGCTCCTGCTAGGAGATGATTCAGCCCATTCTCTTTCAGGAAAGGGGGGCGGGGTGGATTGATGACACCATGGCAGAGCTTTCCGAACAATCACGCCTGTTGATCCCAAAACACCATGACGAAATTAATCGTCCTAAAACTTATCGGTGATTTTGAGCAGGGATTTCATGCCCACTTAGCGATCGCGATTGAAGGACAATATCCCACTACGGAAGTCACGGGGACACTCCCCCCAGCACTCCACCTCAAAACCCAATATCAGCGTTGGCGATCGCTGTACCAACGATCTGTTTTTATGGATCGAGCGATCGCCCCCCAGCGCATTACCTACGACGGTTCCCCCGCAGCCCGTCAGCGAGACTGCCAAGCCGCCGCCGACGACCTGACCACGGGGTTTAACGCCTGGCTGGCGGCCGACTCGTTCCGGCAGATCGAACGCCATTGCCTCGAACTGTTGACCCCTTCTGAAGAAGTGCGCGTCGTGATCCAGAGTGCCTGTCGAGATGTGCTACGCCTGCCTTGGCATCTCTGGCAGTTTATCGACTGCTATCACAATGTTGAAGTGGCCCTGCGTTCTGCCCAAACCACCCTCACCGTGCCGCAGCCCTGTACCCAGCCGCGAGACGGGGTGAAAATTCTCTCTATTTTTGGCAATAGTCAAGGGATTGAAATTAGTCGCGATCGCCAACTGCTCGAACAACTCAACAGCACCGAATTGACGACATTAGTGGAGCCACAGCGGCGCGATATTAATGATTATTTGTGGGAACAACCGTGGGATATTCTCTTCTTCGCCGGTCATGGTCAAACCCAAGCGGAAGAAGGCCGCATTCATATCAATGGGCAGGAATATCTGACCCTCAAGGAATTGAAATATGGCCTGAAAAAAGCGATCGCCCGTGGTTTACAAATTGCAATTTTTAATGCGTGTGATGGGCTGGGGTTAGCGTGGGATTTAGAAGACCTGCCGATTCCCCATTTGATTGTGATGCGCGAACCCGTGCCGGATCGTGTTGCGCAGGCATTTTTAGACTATTTTTTGCAAGGCTACGCCGAGGGTCAATCCTTCCCCCAGGCTGTCCGAGAAGCGCGGCAACGCTTGCAGGGTCTGGAAAAAGACTATGTTTGTGCCAGTTGGCTGCCGGTCACGTTCCGCCATCCGGCGATCGCGCCCCCCACCTGGCAGAGCTTAGGCGGCAAACAACGCCAACCCCGCCCCAGCCTCGTGACCCTCGTGATCGCCCGTTTGGCCAACACCACCGCCCTCAAACGTCAGATCAGCGACACCGACCCCCACACCCGAAACCAACGCTATCTCGACAACATTCTCCTGCCCCACCGTCGCCGCGTCGAAGGCCACCTCTCTCGCTACGGTGGCCAGGTGGTACAAACCGACGGCGATGTCTTTTGCCTCACCTTTACCCAGCCCGACGCGGCTCTGCAATGGGCCCTGATGCTCCAACAGAGTCACGCCCACGACCCGATCACCCCTCCCACTGCCCATGTCCAAATCGGTATCCAAATCGGTATCCACACCGGCTCGCCCCTTTACGATGGGCCCAACGTGGTCGGCCACGAGGTGGACTACACGGCCCGCCTTGCCCGTCTCGCCCATGGCGGCCAAGTGCTGGTGTCGGAGGTCACGGTGGCGCTGGTGCGAAGTCATCCGGGCCATGGGTTTCGGTTCCACCGTCATGGCGATCGCCGCCTTGAGGACATCGGCACTGTGCCCATTTTTGAAGCCCTCGCGCCCCAGCAAGCCCCGCACCCCCTGCGCGGCGATCGCCCCCATGCCCCGCTGCAGATCGCGGGGGTGGTGAGTCTGGTGGCGACGATGGTGGTGGTGGGGTTGCGGGGGCTGGGGGGGGTGCAAGGGTTGGAGTTACAGGCGTTTGATACCTTGTTGCGATCGCGCCCGGCTGAATCCCTCGACTCGCGTATCTTGGTCGTCACCGCCACCGAAACCGATCTGCAACGCTACGGCGTCCCCTTACCCGACGGCATTCTCGCGGCGGCGATCGCCGCCCTCCAACCCCATCAACCCCGCTTAATCGGCCTGAATATTTTCCGCGAACAACCCCGCGCTCCCGGCCAGACTCAACTCCAACAGCAACTCCAAGAGGACAATGTGATCGCGGTCTGTAGCGTCAGCGAAGCCAACAACCCCAACCGCCCCGGCTTGGCTCCGCCGCCCTCGGTGTCTCCCGAAAATCTGGGGTTTAGTGATGTGATCCTGGATTTCGATCGCGTCTTGCGGCGGCAGTTGGTGTTTATGCAACCGAGCCCCCAAGATGTTTGTCAAACGGAATATTCCTTTAGTGCCCGTCTGGCCTTGCGCTACCTGCAACAGGAGGGCGTGGAGATTACCCCGATCAGCCGCGATCGCCTCCAATTGGGAGCCGCCCACCTCGATCGCCTCACCCCCAGCACCGGAGCCTATCACAACCTCGACCATCGCGGTTTCCAACTGCTGCTTAACTACCGTGCTGGGGCGGTGGCCGCCACCGTCGGCCTCGCTGAGGTGCTCGCCGGGACAGTCTCCCCCGACCTGATCCGCGATCGCATTGTTTTGATCGGCATTACCTCCCCCCTTTCCCAATCCAGCGTCAATCTCCTCACCCCCTACAGTGCCCAAACCCAACCCTATACCGAGCTGCCGGGGGTGATGATCAACGCCCACGCGATCAGCCAACTGCTCGCCGCCGCCCTGGATGGGCGATCGCTGATCTGGGTCTGGCCCGAAGTCCTAGAACTGCTCTGGATTGCGGCTTGGGCCATGGTGGGCGGTGGGGGGGTGGTGCGATCGCGACGGCTCTGGGTGAAGGGGGTGGTGATCGGTGCAGCGGGGGTGATTCTCTCTGGGCTGTGCTGGTTGGTGTTGCTTCAGGGGGGCTGGCTTCCCTGGCTTCCTGCGGGCCTGGCGATCGCCCTTAGTGCCGGTGGGAGCCTCGCTTCTCAAAAACTCATGAAACCACCCTAAACCCTGTCCGCTCCAGAATTCAACACGATTCAACACGATTCAACTTCAGAAAAATCACCATGGTTACTTGCTTTCAACGCCCTGCGATCGCTCGATGCCGCCCGTGGTGGCATTGGGGATGCAGTCTCTGGCTGGCGGTCTGTCTCGCGGTGATGCCCCAGGCAGGCTATTCCCAACTTAAACAGAACTACGACCCGGACAACCTCGGCGCACCGGGTGATCGCACCGATGGGACACCCCGCGATCTGGGCATTGCCTCCACCCTCATTGCCCTCACGCCCTTGGCTGTTCCCGCTGCCACCTTGGCCGCTCATCCGACGTTTTGGGCCCATGTCCCGGCCGATGCGGGTTGGGTGATGTTGCGGCTCCAAGATGCCCAAACCCAGACCCCGATCGCGCCAATGGTGGCGTTTCCCGTGGGGGATGGGCCGGGACTGATGCAGTTGCCTTGGCCGGAATCGATGCCCGCCCTAGAGCCGGATCGCCTCTATCGCTGGACCGTGGTGTATTGCTGCTCTGAGGAGTTGGTGCGATCGCAACTGGCCGTCACCGGAACCGTGATCCGTCGGAGTGCTGAGGGTCGCACCGTTCCGAGTCGTCCCGGTGTGGCGTTGGCCTGGTACATCCAACAGGAATTATGGCTCGATGCGATCGCGATCGCCGCCGCAACGCGCCGCACCCATCCCGACCGCCTCACCCAGCAATGGCCCGCCCTCCTCACCCATCCAGCCATCGACCTTAGATCCGTCATCAACGCACCGATCTCCCCCTGCTGTTCGGTGGATGGCCGTTAACCGCCTATGGGCAAGTTCCTAGTGGCACAGTAATTGGTGGGTTACC
>CAZCWE010000136.1:0-9632 GCA_964502285.1 uncultured Spirulina sp.
GAAAACATCAAGATCGTTTTGGGTGAAGCCGGTGTGGGAGATGCGATCGTCTAGGGGCGCATCGGGATCAAAGCCCGGCTCTAGCTTATTGATCAGTTGAACCACCGCCACCAATTCCTCGTCCTCATTCAGGAGCGGCAGGGCCAACATGGAGTAGGTGCGATAATGATTGCGCTTATCAAATTCTTTCGCGGCTTCGGAGCGCGGATCATCGTAGAAATCAAAGGGAATATTGATGACGTGCCTGAACTGGGCCACTTCCCCAGCGATGCCGCGCCCCACGGGAATCCGAATCTCGATGGGTTTGCCATCACTGCCCTTCGCGACAATCGACCACAGTTCATCTTGGTCATCGTCGAGGAGATAGATGGTGGTGCGATCCGCGCCGAGGAGTTCCCCGGTTTTGAGGGTGATCGATCGCAACATTTCATCTAGAACCGCGTCAAACCCTTGGCTGTCGATGATATTGTCGAGCAAGCCTAGGGTTTGATTCACCACTTTCAGCTTGTCTTCGACCTCAACCACAACCTGCTGAAAACTGTCTTTGTTGAGGGGTGCGAGGAAGTTGGAGAAGGTTCCCGTCGGCGTGACTAAAGCACTACTAGAACTGTTATTCTCTCCCCCGCCGTTCTGCTCGACATTGACGTTGTCCTCCTCAGGAAGAACATCAACGGTTTGCCCGGTATACTCAAGTTTTGTGGGCGGTTGAGATGCAGCAGTCATAGCTCTCTACAGTGTCTAGGTCTTGGATTGAGTTGGGATCATTTTAACGGCTAAACTTCAGACGCGATCATTAACTCAGCTTCATAATACTGACAATTTTCCTTTAGTCTACCCATTGCCCTCTGTTTACGCATTATCTTAACCCTTCATAACTCTTTACATTTTGTAAAGTTTGTCACGAGGAAACCCCTGATCTAGGCCCCTCACCCCACCCTCTCCCGCAGGACTACTGCTTATACACAACCCTCAAATCCTGACCTAAGGTGCGATCGATCCCCCTACATCCCCCTTTTCAAGGGGGACTTTTTTCGGTTCCCCCCTTCAAAAAGGGGGGCTAGGGGGGATCACGATAGTTCTGGAACTTGAGATTGATTTATGTATAAGCGGTAGCCCGCAGGAGAGGGCTTTTCGTTTTTGGCTCCTCGTGGGAGAGGCGAAGTCGAAGGGCCTGCCCTGAGCGGAAGTCGAAGGGCCTGGATTTGGGGTTAGAGGCGGGTCTGAGCGGCTTGACTGAGGATGGATTCGGCAAAGGCGATCGCATCTTGGGCCGAGTGGCCGCCCGTGAGTTGGGCGAGTTCGGCTTTGCGGCTGTCGTGGTGGTCGAGGCGGGTGATGCGCACGAGGGTACGGGGGGCGGATTTGGGGACGGTTTCCACCTGTTTATCAACGCGGAAATGGGCATCGGCCAGGGCGGCGATCAAGGGCTGGTGGGTGACACAGAGGATTTGATGGGTCTGGCTGAGGTGATGGAGTTTGGCGGCGATCGCTTGGGCCACTTTTCCCGACACCCCCGCGTCGATTTCGTCAAAAATCAGGGTTTTTCCCGCCTGGGTCTGATCCCCGGAAAAACAAGCTTTAAGAGCGAGGAGAAATCGACTCATTTCCCCGCCCGATGCTGTTTCTGCCAAGGGTTGCAGCGGTTCGCCGGGGTTGGGGCTGAAGTAGAACGCCACCTGATCCGCACCGTGGGCGGTGGGTTCAACCGGCAAGAGGCGGCAATCAAACTGCACTTTGTCCATGGCGAGGGGCTTGAGTTCGCGGACGAGTTGCTTGGTGAGGCGGTGGGCGGCGCGATCGCGCTGGTTATGAAGCTGTTGGCAGGCGGTTATTAAGATTTGATAACAATCCTGATAGGCCTGTTCCAATTGTTCGAGGGATTGATCGCCCTCGGTAAGGTCATGAAGCTCTGAGGTGATGGCTTCGGCATGGGCGATCACATCGGGGAGATCGGGGCCATATTTGCGGCAAATATGCCGGAGGGTGGTGAGGCGGCTTTCCACTTCCGTGAGGCGTTCCGGGTCGGATTCGAGGCTGTCGCTGTAGCGGTTGAGCAGTTGCCCCGCGTCGATGACTTGATTGAGGGCACTTTGCACCATTTCCAGCACGCCTTCGAGTTGGCTGTCGTAGTGGGTCATGGTTTGCACCTGTGCTTCCACCTGACCAAGACGATCGGCGATCGCTTCTCCACCGTGCTCGTTTTGGTAGAGGTCTTGATAGGCTTGATAGCCCATTTGCTGCAACTCCACCACATGGGAGAGGCGATCGCGCTCCTGTTCGAGTTGGGTCAATTCGTCGGGGTCATCAAGCTCCGCGTCGGTGAGTTCTTGGTGTTGGTAGCGGAGCCAATCGAGGCGTTGGAGGCGGTCTTTTTCCGATTGGCGATGGGCATCCAGGGCGCGTTGGGCTTGGCGATAGGCGGTGAACGCATCGGCCACTTGGCGGCGGGCCTTGAGCGATGCTGCACCGCCGTAGCTGTCGAGGAGTTCCCGCTGATGACTGGCGATCAGGAGTTGGGCGGTTTGACCCTGGGCGGTGATTTCCACGAAGCGATCGCGCAATTGGCTCACCAATTTCCGATTTACCAAGACCCCGTTAATCCGAGAGCGCGATCGTAAACTGCCCTGAGTGGCGGAAAACTCCCGACTACAGATCATGCTGTCTTCGTCGATCAGGTCAATTTCTTGCTGTTGCAGCCAGAGCCGCAGCTCATCCGAGAGGGAAAATGTCCCTTCGACACAGCCGCGATCGCACCCCGTCCGCAGCAGGCGGCTCGTCACCTTCCCCCCCAACACCGCATCAATGGCATCGAGAATAATCGACTTCCCCGCCCCTGTTTCCCCCGTCAGCACCGTTAACCCCGGCCCCAGTTCTAATTCCAACTGATCCACCAAGGCAAAATTCTCAATGCGCAGCGATCGCAACATAATAACGTTCTCCGTTCCCCAGCCAGCACAATAGTTATTTTGTACGCTTTCGCATTCTAACCCGCATTTTCGCCTGTGGGTTTGGGAAAAGTCTCCGGTAGTGGATGAGGGGGGTGATGGGGCAGGTTTCGTCTAAGATGAGAAGAGCGGAAGGTCTCCAGCGAGTGGAAACCGTAATAAAAAATTCATAAAGTTGAGATTGTCTAGTGTTTGATCTTTATCTGAAGGAATTAATTGCAGCGGTCAAAAAAGGTAATGCAACAGAACATACTCACCGCCCCACGTTGCAACGGTTATTAGAGTCTTTAGCGTCTGGGTTAACGGTTACGAATGAGCCGAAGCGGATTCAGTGTGGTGCGCCAGACTTTGTCATTATTCGGCAGTTTCAGGAGATTGGCTATCTTGAAGCGAAGGATGTGGGAGTTGCGTTAAAAAAAGTGGAAAAGTCGGATCAAATGAAACGGTATTTGGCGGCTTTGGGAAATTTGATCTTAACGGATTATGTAGAATTTCGGTGGTATGTGGGGGGCGTGTTTCGTGCGGCTGCGCGTTTAGGGAGTTTTGATAAAAAAGGTCAGTTCAAGGCAGATCCAGAGGGTCAACAACAGGTTAAAGGTTTACTAAAAGGATTTCTAGAGGCGCAGGTTTCCCAAGCAAGAACGCCGAAGGATTTGGCGCAAAAGATGGCCAGTTTGGCGCAGTTAATTCGAGATGCGATCGCCATCAAGTTAAAGGATGCAACGGAAGGGGTTTTATTTGATCAATATGAGTCATTTCAAAAGGTTTTAATTTCGGGTTTAACGCGGGCTGATTTTGCGGATATGTATGCCCAAACAATTTGTTATGGGTTATTTGCGGCGCGGTGTAATACAAAAACGCCTCAAGATTTTTCGCGGAAGACGGCGGCATTTGAATTACCCAAAACAAATCCTTTTTTACGGGATATTTTTGATAAGATTGCGGGGATTGATCTGGATGATAGTATTGCGTGGGCGGTGGATATTCTGGCGAATATTCTGAAGCTGACGGATATGGCGGCGATTTTAGAAAATTTTGGGAAGCGGACGCGCCGAGAAGATCCAGTGGTGCATTTTTATGAAACGTTTCTGGCAGAATATGATCCGAAAATGCGGCAATCACGGGGAGTTTACTATACGCCGGAGCCTGTGGTTTCGTATATTGTGCGGAGTGTGGATTATATTTTAAAGGAGAAGTTCGGGATTAAGGAGGGTTTGGCGAGTAAGCAAACGGTGATGATTCCTGACCCGAAAGATCCACAGAATATGATTGAGTCACATCAGGTTTTAATTCTTGATCCGGCGGTGGGGACGGGGACGTTTTTGCATGGGGTGATTGATCATATTTATGAGAGTTTTAAGAATAAAAAGGGGATGTGGTCAAGTTATGTGGGGCAGCATCTGTTACCGCGTTTGTTTGGATTTGAGTTGTTGATGGCTCCTTATACGGTGGCTCACATGAAGTTGGGTCTACAGTTACAGGAGTTGGGGTATAAGTTTGATTCGGATGAACGGTTAAAGATTTATCTTACAAATACCTTGCAAGAGGCATTTCAACTTGAACAACAAATGATCAGTTTTGGTTCTCGTATTAAAGCAGAAGCAGAAGAAGCTAAAGATATTAAACAAGAAAATCCTGTAATGGCTATTTTGGGTAATCCTCCCTATTCTGGAAAGTCGTTTAATAAAGGCACTTGGATTATAGATTTATTACATGGAAAAGATACACTTTTTAATATTTCCAAGGAAAACTATTTTGAAATTGATGGAGAAAAGCTTAGTGAGAGAAATCCCAAATGGATCAATAATGACTATGTAAAATTCATTCGTTTTGCTCAATGGCGCATTGAAAAAACTGGATACGGAGTCGTTGCTTTAATTACAGACAATGGATACCTTGATAACGTTACATTTCGAGGTGTTCGAGCAAGCCTGATGAATACTTTTGATGACATTCATGTTTTAGATTTACATGGAAATAGCAATAAGCAAGAAGTTTGCCCTGATGGTTCTCCCGATCAAAATGTTTTCGATATTAAACAAGGAACATCTATCTGCTTTTTCATTAAATATCAAAATCAATCTACTGAAAAAGCAAAAATTTATCATGCTGAAATCTGGGGCAAAAGAGAACTCTTCTCTAATAAAAAGTTAATAGGAGGAAAATATCACTGGTTGAATGAAAATTACATGAAATCTACATTCTGGAATTCTGTTGAGACATTGAAGCCATTTTATTTTTTTAAACCTTTTGCAATTGAGATGCAAAAAGAGTATTTTGCATATCCTGCTTTGACTGAGATAATTTCTGCGGAAGATGAGAAGGTATTAGGTTTTCAGAGTCATCGAGAACACTTTGCTATTGACTTTGACAAAAAAGAACTTAAAAAACGTTTTCAAGAATTAAGAGAAAATAAGCTAAGCAATCAAGAATATGCTCAAAAATATAAAATTTCTGACAATGAAAATTGGAATATAGAATCTTCAAGAAAGATGATTCGTAATGATGATCAATGGGAAGACAAAATTTCTCTATGTTCTTATAGAGCATTTGATAATCGATATTGTTATTTTGATGATATAGCGATGGATCGCCCAAGAAAAAAATTACTGAATCATGTTTTTCAGAAAAATAATCTTTGCTTGAATACAGTCCGTCAAACAAAGCTAGATAGTTGGCAACATTGCTTAGTTTCTGATTTACCATCCTCTGCTTTATTTTTAGAAGTCAAAGATGGTTCGAGTGTGTTTCCTCTGTATCTTTACCCTACAGAAAACGCAACACTTTTTGAGTTAGACCCAACAACCTCCCCCGGCGGTCGTCGCCCAAACTTAGATAAAAAATTCACCCAAGAATTTTCAGAAAAACTAACCCTAAAATTCATACCCGACGGCAAAGGCGATCAAAAGAAAACCTTTGCCCCTGAAGATATTTTTAACTATATTTACGCCGTCTTCCATTCCCCCACCTATCGCAGCCGTTACGCCGAATTCCTCAAAATCGACTTTCCCCGCGTTCCCCTCACCCGTAACAAAAAACTCTTCTGGCAACTCGCAACCCTAGGCGACGAACTCGTACAAATTCACCTTATGAATCGCCAACTCGACACCATCACAGGCTTCCCGATTGAAGGCGATAATAGGATCGACAAACTCCGCTACACCGAACCCACCCAAGACCAAAATGGCAGAGTTTATATCAATAAAACCCAATACATCGATAACGTTCCCCCAGACATTTATAACTTCCAAATTGGCGGCTATCAAGTCTGCAATAAATGGCTAAAAGACCGCAAAGGGCGAGAATTTACCGATGATGACTTTGAACACTATAGCCAAATTGTCGTGATTTTGAAGCGCACAAAAGAACTCATGAACGATATCGATCAGGTTATCGAAAAACATGGCGGCTTTCCCATCCAATAAATACCATTCAACCTTCTGCCTTCAAAAATTCCCATCTCCCGCCCCCAGACTTAACTCCAATCCTGGGACTCTTCGCCCCCTTTCGTGCGGCGGTAAATTTGCCCAGAGGCGTGGATCGTGCGGGTTTGGGCGAAGAGTTCCTCCGGGGTGAGGTGGTAGGTGTTGAGGAGTTCGCTCAGTTCGGCTTGAAAGGCCCGCGCCCCTGGAAAATTTTGGTAGCGAATCAGCAGGCGAGCCAGTTCGACTTTGTTGTAGTCCGATAGTTCGGCATCCCGTTTAATCGCGTCGAGGATGAGGCGATCGCGACTTTCTTGGGGGTGGCGTTGGTCATTGGTTTGGGTCATCAGCGAGAAAATCCGGGAGATGAGACGGCCATGACCACAGTTTAATCTGACCCTGAAGATCCCCGCTGGCGAACTGCCGCCCATTGGGATGAATCGCCAAAGACATTACCCAATCGTGATGCCCGTTCCAATGTTGCAATAATGCCCCATCGTTCATGTCCCAAAAGCGAACCCCGTCGCGGCTGCCGCTGATCAGGGTTTCGCCGTCGGGGGTGAGGGCGATCGCATGGATGCCCCCGGTATGACCTTGGAGGGTGGCGCGTTGCTGACCCGTGGCCAGATCCCAGAGGATGAGGGTGCGGTCTTCGCTGGCGGTGATCAGGGTGTCACCATCGGGGCTGAACTGGAGGGCGGTGATCGCGGCAGTGTGAGCGGGAAAACGGCTGATCAGGGAACCGGTGCGCAGATTCCACAATTGCACTGTGCCGTCTAATGTGCCTGCTGCTAGGGTGTAGCCGTTGGGATGGACGGCGATCGCGGCGATCGCTTGAAACCGCACCAGGGTATAAAGAGGCCGCTGCTGGTCTAAATCCCAGAGCCGCACGCCCCCCAGCCCGGCACTAATCAACACCGTTTCATCGGGGGTCAGGGCGAGGTCGAGGACGTTGGCGGTATGGTAGCGGAGGGTTTGCTGAAATTCGCCGTCGGGAAATGTCCAGAGGTGAACCTCGCTATCTTCCCCTGCACTAATGAGCAACTCTTGACGCGAACTCAACAGCAAATCCACCACCCCTAAACTCTGGCTGCGGGTTGTTTCCACCAATTTCCCGGACTGCATACTCCAAATCCTCAAACGGCCGTCGTTGTGGCCGCCGCCACTGATCAACACCTGGCCGTCGGGACTGAAGGCGATCGCATTCACCGCCGTATTTTGGGCTTGAAAGGTGCGCTCCACCACTAACTCGCCCGCACGACTGACCGCGAAGGGATACAGCCAACAGAGGAGAGCCAAGGGAACCATCCAAAAACGGTGCATCATGACTGCAAATTGGGACAAATGGTTTGCTCGATCATATGGGCGGGGGGTTGATCTTCCCAACCGGAAAGGATGCCTTCGAGTTCGGTGCGGAGAATTTCCAGATTGGCAATTTGGGCGTGGATGTCGTTGAGTTTTTGCTGAAGGCGGTCTTTGATCGCGCCACAGGGGAGCGTGCCTTGATCATGAACGGCAAGCAGGTCGTGAATATCGCGCAAACTGAGGCCGAGGGATTGCGATCGCTTAATAAACGCTAACCGATTAAACACTTCTGGATCAAACAAACGATACCCAGAGGGCGATCGCCGCATCACCGGATTCAACAAATCCGCCTCGGTATAAAACCGGATCGTTTTCACTGACAGGCCGCTTTGCTGGGCCACTTGACCAATTTTTAACGTCGGGGTTGAACTGCGGGAAAGGGTCATCGGTCGCAATGCGTCGATTCAGTTGACGTAACGACAGGATTATAAACTTGGTTGATACTTTTGCCAGCCTAACGCAACCCACCCATCGCCCCGGCAGGAATGATCGTAAAGGTTGCGGCACTGGCTTCAAACTGAGCGCGTCGGGCTGCAAATTCATCCTGGGGGGTGGAATAGGTGATCAGCCACACCGCTTCTGTGGTGGGGATCGCATAGACCAATTGGGTGATGTCTTGATTCCCGGCGGTCATTTCCACCACGAGCCGCCCTGCGGCTTCACCCTGAAACTCGGTCATGCCCGATTCGGCGACGCGATAGCCCAAGGTTTCGATCTTGGTGACGACAGCCGCTAAAAAGATTTCCAGGGAAGTCTCCTCTTCGAGGCGTTGGCGGGTGACGTTGACATTGGTGACAAAGCCAGATTTGCCATTGGCTTCGTCAAAGGCGATCAGGGCGATCGCTTGCTTGCGTTCTCGTAACGCCTCACTGAGGGAATGATGTTCTGCCCCGGCTTGATCGAGTTGCTGGGCCACGGTTTCGAGATCCCGCTCTGGGTTTCCCCCTTCATAGCCCACCGGGAGCGCCAAGGATACGCCATCTCCGACCACGGTTTGAAAATCAGCCGCCAGCGGTTCGTCATCTGAGGGGGCGGCGAACGCCTCGGAGCCGTCGCGGGTGGATACGTTGGTGGCCAAGGGTTCAGCCGTTTGGCAGCTCATCAACGTACCAGCCAAACCAACGCTAAGCAGCAAAGGATGCAAGGATTGAACCATGATTGGATTGAGTGACGGTAAGGAGGGGGGGATCATCAAGAATCGAGCGATCCCCAAGGGGTTTTTCGTGATCCCCCGCATATCTTACCCCGGTTTTGAGGTTTCGGGCGGTTGATGGGGCTGAATGGGCGCGATCGCAGCCAAGGCCACCCCTTCCGGACTCACCTCCATCCGATAGGGCAAAATTTCCACCCCGGCCGCGATCGCCTCCCGAAATAATTCGCCATAGGTGGGATCAGCGCGATCGCCCGGCGCAAACTCCACACAATCCCCCCGATTAATGAAATAGAGCATCACCGCCGCCGCTTCCGACCGGATCGAGATCAATTCCCGTAAATGTTTCTGGCCCCGCGTCGTCACCGTGTCAGGAAATACCGCCGTGCGTCCCGTCGTCCAGGTGGTATTTTTCACCTCCACATAGATCGGGTTTTCCCCTTGCGCATCGGTGAGCAGAAAATCAATCCGACTCTTGCGATCGCGCCCATAGGCCACCTCCGGCCGCACCTGGCTATACCGTCCCGCCAACTCCGGCAATTGTTGATTCAATAACGCTTCCTTAATAATCCGATTCGGTAAATTCGTATTCACCCCCACCCAGGTCGGTTCGTGGTCTTCGAGGTAAATCAACTCCCAGGTATAGGCCAGCTTTCGCTTCGGGTTATCACTGCGCGACACCCGCACCGGCCGCCCCGGTTGATACACCCCCGTCATCGGCCCCGTATTCGGACAATGGGCCGTGATCAC
>CAZCWE010000137.1:0-4635 GCA_964502285.1 uncultured Spirulina sp.
AAAAGCGTCGTCACCAGCAGCCGCACCAGTGGCCTGCAACAGTGGGATGCCGACACCGGGGCCCTCCGCCAAACCCTCGAAACCCAATCCCTCTACTGCGTCAGTCTCACCCAAAGCCCCGACGGTCATTACTTGATGGGCGGCACAGCCCAAGGTGAACTCGCTCTTTGGGATCTCACCACCGGCCGCCGTGTCCGCCATTGGCAAGCCCACAGCAGCGCTGTGCAAGCCCTCTGTTTTAGCCCAGACAGTTTGTACTGTGTGTCCGCCGAAGCGGGTAACACCTGGAAGCGGTGGGAAATTGCCACGGGAACCTGCATCCAAACCGTCACCACCCCCCAATCCAACCTCACCTCCATCGCTTACAGCCCCAACGGTCATTATCTCGTGTCCACCAGTCAAGACCAAACCTTGATCGTCTGGTCGGTGGGATTGGGGCAACGCTTGCACACCCTGCGGGGCCACAGCGGGGCCGTCACCGCCGCCACCTTTAGCCGCGATAGTCACCACATCCTGTCCGGCAGCACCGACCACACCGCCCGCCTTTGGAATGTCCTGAGTGGTGATTGTGTCTTTACCCTGAACGTGCCCGGAACCGCCGTCACGGGGGTCGCCCTCAGTCCAGACAGCCGCTATGCCTTGACGGCCATGGCCAATGGCTATGGCAAACTCTGGGCCCTGGATTGGCAATTGTCCGAGCAGCCTCAAGAGGGCTGGGATGAAGGGGTGCGACCCTACCTAGAGACCTTTTTAACGCGCCAAACGCCCTACCAAGCCGATGCAGCCCCCACGCCGCCAACGGTGTCCTGGCGGCAACGGTGGCAGGATTTTCCCTGGGGCTTTTTGGGGCTGTGGTGGGGGCTGGTGTGGGCGTTGACGGCGGCGGGTCTGGATATTTTTAGTGGGGTGGGGGTGACCCCGCAGGCCTATTTGCTGGCGGTGGGGGTGATGCTGTCGATCTTTGGGTATTTTTGGGGACGGCAGGCGGGGAATCCGTCGGTGCAGTTGGGGGCGTTGTTTGCCTCTGGGGTGTTGGCCCTGGTGGGGGCGGTGGATGCAACGGTGCGCTGGTCGTCCTTGGGGGCGGTGGTGTGGGGGGCGATCGCAGCCCTGATGTTGTCGGGGGCGGCTTTGGGGTTGCGCCCGATTACGGTGGTGTCAGCCCCGCCGGGCCTGCGGGTTTGTCAGGCCCTGCGCCGCTATTGGGGCGGCTGGGGAGGGTTGGGCATTTTAGCGATCGCCACTGGGGCCGGGATTGTCATGGAAGTGCTGATCACCTTGGGGGGTGTGGCTCCGGTGGTCTTGGCGGGGGTCAGTGTGGGGATGGTGGCGATCGCCCAACTCTGGCATCTGATTCGTACCGGTGTTCACAGCAAAAGCCTGATCCAGGGGGCCATCTTGGCGGCACTGTTAGCCCTGACGGCCTATAAATGGGCTGTGCCGAGCTATCTCGGCATTCTCCCCACCCACCTCTGCACCCACCTTGAAAGCCTCGACCCCTACCTAGCACGGGGCGGCAATCCCAACGGTATTTTTCTCCATAACAACCGACTGCCCTTGACCCACTGTGCGATCGCCGCTGAACAGTTTGACCTGGTTGAGCGTCTCCTCAACACCGGGGCGGATCTCAACCACACCAACGCCGACGGACAAAGTCTCCTCATCCTGGCCGTGGAAGCGGATCAACTCCCATGGGTGGAGTCCCTGATCGCACAAGGGGCTGACATTGATCAGCGTGACCCGGAGGCCCGCACCGCTCTCCACCACAGCCAACAGGTGGCGATCGCCCAAGCCCTGCTCGACGCGGGAGCCGACATCAACGCCCTATCTCCCGAACATGGCACGCCGTTGCATTGGGCGATCGCTTCCAATCAGGCCGACCTCTTTCAACT
The DNA here is from genome assembly GCA_964502285.1 of uncultured Spirulina sp. Taxonomy (GTDB): domain Bacteria; phylum Cyanobacteriota; class Cyanobacteriia; order Cyanobacteriales; family Spirulinaceae; genus Spirulina. The sequence continues at coordinate 1,893 of CAZCWE010000137.1, forward strand.
CCTGCTCAGGGCCGGGGCGGACTTCAATGCCACCTGCACAGACTGCGATGCCACCACCCCCCTCCATGCCGCCGTGCGCCACAATCGCATCCCCATGCTCAAGGCCCTCCTCAGTGCCGGGGCGGATCTCAGCCAAACCGATCAAAACGACCAAACCCCCCTCGAATATGCCCAACGCCAAAACCGCACCGAGGCCGTTCGCCTGATCGAGCAAGCCCTTGAGCAACAAGACTCCTGAGCCATCCAGTCCCCACCCATTCACCCCCAAAGAGCGAACTTTTGCTATAAAACGAAAGCAAGATTTCCTTCACCTTGGGAGTCCTTCACTGTCAAGCTCTTGAACCCCTAATCCCTATTTGCGAGGAAGATCCAAAACCCATGCTGAGGCTGATCACTGATTTCGATGGCCCCATTATGGACGTGTCCGAACGGTACTACCACGTCTATCAACTCTGTCTAGAGCGGTCTAAAGCACCCGACCAAGCCGTGACCCTCCTCTCTAAACCGGATTTTTGGCGGTGTAAACGGGCGAAAGTGCCGGAACGTGAGATTGGGCAGCGGTCGGGTCTAACTCCGGAGCAGGCCCGCCACTTTGCCCACCTGCGCCGCGAATTGGTGCATCAGGTTCCCTACCTGATCCACGATCGCCTCATTCCCCGCGCCGTGGAAAGTCTGGAAACCCTCCAAGCCTACGGGATTGATCTCGCCATTCTCACCATGCGCCGCGAACGGGAACTGAGCATTCCCCTCGAACGCTATAACCTCAGTCGCTTTTTTCCCCCCTCCCAGCGCTATTGCATCGGCAACACCTACAGCAAAACCGGGGATGTCAACGACAAACCCCTTTTGATGGCCCAAGCCTTGGCAGAACTGCCCCCGGCTGAAAAAACCTGGATGATCGGCGATACAGAAGCCGATATTGTGGCGGCCCAGACCCATAATATTCCGGTGATTGGCGTGTTGTCGGGGATTCGCGATCGCGAACGGCTGGCGAGTTATTACCCCGATCGCATCGCGGCGGATCTAGCCGATGCCCTTGAGATCATCTGTCCGCCCCTGTCCCTGACGCGATCGCCCTCGTCCCTACCGTAGGAAACTACTCACGAGCCAAAAGATCACCAACGTCACCACATTCACCACCTGAGCCGCAGACAGTCCCCCATTGCCCAGGGGGACTCCGCTCAGATTGGCCAACAGAGACCCGATCGTTGTTCCCACCACGATCGCCAACAGCGAAATCAACAGCGCCCGGCCAAATCGCTTTTCTTTCCGGGTGATGAAATACACATTCCCCACCAGCCCAAAGGTAAACACCAACGCCAACACCGGATCATTCGGACTTTGGGCCAAGAGCGTCAACGCAGCTCCCACCCCAAAGACAATCGCCGGGATTAAAATGTCCCGCTGAGACGGAGTATCTAGATAGTCTTGGAGCCAAGACGGCGAGGGGGACGACTCCGCCACGGGGGCCGGCTTGGGTTTCTTTTGTTCAGGAAACCGGATGCCTTCGGGGACTTTGATTTTTCCTTCTTGGCGTAGCTTGAGGCGATCCATAATGATCGCATCGTAGGCCGCTTCGATCTTTTCGACCTGCTTGCGATCGCCACTATATTCTTCACTGAGGCGGCTCCGGGCCGACTGGATCTCGTCAAAGGACGCTTCGGTCGCTACACCAAGGATTTCATAGGAGTTTTGTTCGCTCATCTGTGGGAATACCTCTGAGATCAGTTCACGGGGGTCAGCTGACCCGTCCAGCTCAACGGGATCGTGGCAAACAAGCGGTTGCCCGCATCGACTTTTCATTGACGCTCTCCCAGCAACCCTAACGGGTATACAGTGAGATTCTTGACTCATCGACTCTTAGCTCAATTGAGTTCTCTCAATCTCCGCCAGACCGTCTCTGCAAGCATTTTCATTTAACGTCCACGATGCGCCCCACCGCAGACGATGAACAAGTACAAAACTGTATGTTCAACCTGTTACGCACAACGTTTTACCCAGAACACGATTCAGTCCTGGAACCCGATACTTTGTTGTCAAGGTTCAGAAAGGGGCACAACGTCCCTGATGCGTTTCTGCTCTCGGAGTCCGGTCAAGGATATCCTGCATGGGACGCCATCCCTGTGCTACTTGAATATACACGATTGCTCCCGTTGGTCGCGGTATTGCTGCACCACCCCCTAACCCGAAGGGTATCGGCGGAGCACTGCAATACTTTTTGGTAGTGTAGCCCGAACCGTCTCAATCTGCGACAATCGTTGAAGCGATCGCAGTTCTTCACTGTCTCGAAAACTAGACCCTGACAGCCCGATAATCTCAATTCTCCGTACACCACCGCATTTTTGTCTAAAATTCTGAGTACACTCATAATGTGAACACCCAGATAACGCGCAAAAATGGTGTGTTTGAATTTTCCTAAAGAGTAACTATGGCGACCGACCCCACCACCAAGATCCTCATCGTGGATGACGACCCGGCGATCCGCAATCTGGTGTATCGCTTTCTTCGCCAGAAAGACTACCACGTTGAAGCCGCCGCCGATGGGAAATCCGCCCTAGAACTCTTTGAACGCTTTAACCCCGCCCTGGTGATTCTCGATGTCAATCTCCCCGATGCCCTGGGGTATAACCTCTGCGAAGAGATGCAGACGCGCACCGATGTCTTCGTCCTCATGCTCACCAGCCGCACCGATACCGAAGACAAAGCGATCGGCTTTCGCAAAGGTGCAGACGACTACCTCACC
>CAZCWE010000137.1:4645-9582 GCA_964502285.1 uncultured Spirulina sp.
AGTCAGCCCACCACCCAGCAACTCCTCCAATTTGAAAACCTCACCATTGACCCTCTCCAACGCGCCGTCCAAGTCAACGGCAGCGAAGTCCCCTTCACCACCCTCGAATTTGACCTCCTCTATTACCTCGCCAAAAACCCCAACAAGGCCCTCAGTCGGACTCAGTTAATTAGTGAAGTGTGGGATTACGACGATTCTTCCCTCGGCGATCAGCGCGTCGTTGATGTCCACATCGGCCAGATTCGCAAAAAAATCGAAGCCAACGCCTCGCAACCGTCCCTAATCACCACCATTCGCGGCTTTGGCTACAAGTTCAACGTCAACCCATCCAATCCCTAGCCCGCTCCACGCCGCCCATGACTCTCAGCACGATCGCCGCGTTATTTTGGGCCCTGGTGATTTTGGCGGCGTTGCCCAGTGTCAGTGTGGTGACGGTGACGGCGCGATCGGCGGCGTTGGGGTTTGGCCATGGGGTCTTGACGGCGCTGGGCATCCTGACGGGGGATGTGGTGTTTATTCTGGTGGCGATCGCAGGCTTATCCCTACTCGCTGAACGGTTCGCGCCGCTATTCGCCGTGATCCCCTATCTGGGGGCGGCGTATCTCCTCTGGCTGGGGGTTGGGCTGTGGCGGCGGGCGAGTCTACCGGAACAACAGGCGGCGATCGCTCCTGCATCCTGGTTCTCCAGTTGGCTCACGGGACTGTTGATCACCCTAGCGGATCAAAAAGCGATCCTCTTTTATCTGGGCTTTTTTCCCGCCTTTATTGATCTGGATGCGATCGCCGGGCGCGATCTGGTGATCATTTTGCTGGTGACGGTGGTGGCTGTGGGCGGGGTCAAACTCCTCTACGCCCGCCTTGCCGCCCAGGCTCAACACCTCATCAAACCCCACCAATATCAATGGCTGAATCGGGTCGCTGGCACAATGATGATCGCGGTGGCGGTGCTGTTGGTGGTGCGGGGCTAGCATCGTCTCAACCCTGGGGATTGTCTCCGTTTGGTGGGGTGCGATCGCGCCTGTCCAGAGTCACCCCCTCCATTAATCAAGGTGCAGCGGATAGCAGCGGGGCCGGGTTGAATTGGCTGTTACGGATAGCGTTGAGCACTTGCACGATTTTTTTGGCTGAAGCGCGATCGCTCAAGGTCAAACTGGGCAGAAGCCAGTAGTGGGGCGGTGTACCGTTCTGCATCTGTACAAAGCGATAGTATTCTCCATTCGACACCAGCCCCCACACGTTTTTTTGCTGCGGTAGGCGACTATAAGCATAGGTGAGCAGTTGAGGCAGACCCGCCGCCGGAGAAATGGCACTCCCTTTCGACTCAATCACCAACACCCAAAACGGCACTGCATCAGGCATTGTGGCTTGCGGACGAATCGCCAAAATATCCAAGCGGCCGGTAATTGCCTGTGTACCATCAGCAACCTCAATGCGCGTGATGCCTTCTTCGGCGCGAATTTGCAGGGGACGGTGATAGAACCGGGCTAACCGCAGCAGTGGGCCAATCGACAGCAATTTCACTTGTCCTTCGGAGACTAAGCCGGTGGCGAGATGATCATCCCAGTCTTCGCGAGTTTGCGATAAATCCTGCTGCTCGTGTGCCGTCAGGGGTTCTAGGGTGAGCACATCACTGAAGTCGTCAATATAGCCCCGTTGCAGCCCAAAATATTGATGCACATCTTGGAGAGTCAAGCTGCTAGCAGGAATCAGGGTCATGGTTCGCTCAGGGTGGAGACGCTACCGCTTCAGTCTAGCAATGCGAGGCTGCAACGGGGCTGGTGTTGAGTTTGGCCTTCAGGGCAACGCGACGCACTCAGGCAACAGAATGTACAAAGGCGACGAACTATAATAGGCATCAACTGCATATTACCCAATGCCCATGCGTCAAGGTCTTGAACCACGTCAACAAATCCACGAGTTGGTTGAGCAATTGCCCAATGAGACGCTTCAAGATGCCATTCGGTTGTTGCAGGGCCTGTCAATTCGCGCCCAACACACTGCACGGGAGTTAGAGTTGTTGGCTGTGGCACAACGTCGTCTGCCGCCTTCGCAGCAGGCGCGATGGTCGGCTTTACGGGACAAACTGGCACAAGAGACGCTAACTGATCGCGAGCATCAAGAATTCCTAACCTATAGCGATCTGTTGGAGTTGTGGAATGCTGAACGGGTGGAAGCGGTGATGGAGTTAGCCCAGTTGCGCGGTGTAGAGTTCAAGGCACTCTATCAAGAACTCACGCCCCAGGCAGTCATTGATTAATGGCTGCTGCTCGTCTTTCGGTTCAAACTCGTCAGGCTGTCGCTCAACGGGCGCAAGGGCTCTGTGAATATTGCCAATCTCCTGAAGCCTATTGTCCTGATAGTTTCACCGTTGATCATGTTGTCCCTCGTCAACAGGGCGGCACGGATGATTTAGAGAATCTGGCTTGGGCGTGTTTTGGCTGCAATGGTCGCAAGCATGCCAAAACAGCAGGAGTTGATCCCCAAATTCAGCAGTCTGTTGCTTTGTTTAATCCTCGCCAGCAGAGCTGGTCTGAGCATTTTGCTTGGTGTGAGGATTTGCACACGGTGATCGGCACAACGTCTTATGGTCGGGCAACTGTTGAAACCTTGGGTTTGAATCGTCTGAGTGTGGTGAATTTACGACGGGTCTTGATGAGAGTGGGGGAGCATCCCGCCCAAGCAAGCGAGTAGAATCGCCGCTTCATCTTAAAACGTCGGTTGGGGTTTGAGGGGGCTTTGCGGTGCAGATTGTGGCTGGAGGAGTTCAGAGGGTTGATGCTGTTTGCGCAGCATGATGGGCGAAGGGGCAGCGGGCTAATTATTTTGCGGCGTGAAGCAATTTTGTGGTCGTGCAAGCGGCAAGTCGAAATTTTTCAGACTGGTGCTAAGATGACGGCGTGATTGGGGTTTGAGGGGAAACGCAACCATGAAGGCACGGGATGTATTGCAACGCTACGCGGCAGGGGAGCGGGATTTTCAAGGGGCGAACCTGCGGGGGCGATCGTTTAGGGAGAAATGCTTGGCGGGGGCGGATTTGAGTCGGGCGGATATTCGGGGGACAGACTTCACAGGAGCAGATTTGACAGGGGTGAAGTTCTGCGAGGCGAAGGCGGGATTGCAACGGCGGCGAGTTGCGATCAACTTGATCATTGCGTTGGTGATGGCGCTATTCAGTGGATTTCTCGGCGTTATACCGCTAGCATTGATCGCTGCTCAGCTAAATAATTCAGAGTCCGTGATCGGTGGTTGGATTACTGTGGCTACGTTGGTTGTCTACTGTTGGATTGTAGTCTGCAAAGGAGTGGTTGCTGGCCGCATTAGAACTGTTGCAGTTGTAGTTACCGTTGCATTAGTCAGTGCCGTTGCATTAGTCAGTGCCGTGACAGATATACCCGATCGTGTAGGCACAGTCGCAGTCACAATCGCAGTCGCAATCGCAGTTGCAGTTGCTGTCATAGGTATAGGTGTCGTTGCAGTTTCAATCGCAAGCACAGTTGCAGGTATGAGAGCGGTTTTCATTACAGTTGTAGGCACAGTTGTAGGTGCAGTCGTAGTCGCAGTTATCTTCGTTTTATCTAAAGATACAGATACAAACACGAATGCAGTTGCAGGTGCAGTTGCCAGCGCAGTCTTTTTCATGGGCCTAAATATTTATCTGGCCTGGCGGGCCATGAGAGGTGATCCTCGTGATCCTTGGATTCGCACCAGTACCGTCGCGTTTTCGACTTGGGGCGGCACAAGTTTTCGTGGTGCAAATCTTACTGATGCTGATTTCACGGGTGCTCAACTCAAATGTTGTGATTTTCGCCCTGGTAAGGTTGAAAAAAAGGTCAGGTCAACTCAACTCATTCGCACCTGCTTCAAAGCCACAACAAAACTTACCCTTTCCCGTCCCGGTCAAACCATCTTGGCTGCCGAGAATATCCGTAATCTGCTCATCAAACCTGAATCCGGTTACAGCCAGGACTTTCGCAAAGCCGATCTCCGAGGTGCATTCCTCTCTGGCGCAAACCTCGAAAACGCCAACATCAAACAAGCCGACCTCACGGGAGCAGATCTACGCGGCGCTCATTTAAAAAATGCCAATCTGTTTGAAGTTTTCGCGATCGGCACAAATTTTACCCATGCTTATCTCACGGGAGCCTGTCTGGAATCGTGGATCGTTGACCCCACCACAATCCTGAAAGATGTTGATTGTCAATATGTTTATCTGCGAGAAAAACCCAACACTTTAGGCAGTCGCGAACGCCGCCCCCACGACCCCGACAAAGTCTTTGCACCCGGTGACTTTGAACGGCTCTACACCGAACTGATGCACACCGTTGAAATTCTGCTCAAAGGTGGCATGAACCAAGAAGCCTTCGCCACCGCCTTCCAACGAATCATTGAAGATAACCCCGAAATCACCTGGGACTCGATCCAGTCCATCGAGAAAAAAGGCGAGGATGTTTTGCTCACCCTCGAAGTCCCCCCCGACACCAACAAAGCCCAGGTCGAACAGACCTTTGATGCTGCCTATGTTGCCCGACTCGAAGCCCAAGCCGAAGCCCAAACCCTTCGCGCCCAAGACATGAAAGATATTGCTCTGGCACTGGCTAATCAACAGAATACAATCAACGTAAAAGCAGAAAGTAAAGCCATGAGTGATAACCCCAGTATTTCCGTCGGTGGTGATTTCAAAGGCAACCTTGCAGGCGGTGACCTTGATGCCAGCGGCTCGGTGCAGAACTTCGATAACCTCAACAGCACCATCACCACCGCCCTCAACCAAATCCCCGACCCCACCGAACCCGATCAACCCGACCTCAAAACCCTCCTGAGCGAACTCCAGGAGGCGATCAACGCCAGCGACCTCGACCCCGACGACAAAACCGAAGCCCTCGAACAACTGCAAATCCTAGTCGAGTCCGGCAAAACCCCCAACGAAAGCACCGCCC
>CAZCWE010000138.1:0-9579 GCA_964502285.1 uncultured Spirulina sp.
GGTTGGCTTCGGCAAAGTCCACGCCGAGGAATTTGAGGCGATCGCGCTCTACCCCCACCTGATCCGCCAAGGTCAAAAAGGCCCGTTCCATGTCTTCTGTATCGTTGGAGCCTTTGATTAAAAAATAACTACCGGGCACATTTTTGACGATTTCCAATTGCAGCCGCATCGTGTCGGGGTGGCGTTTATAGCCTTTTTGGACGCTATAGAATGCGATCGCCTCTGTCGGTATGTCTAAATCCTCCCGGCGCAGGGTCGGCAAGCCCACCTCAAACCCATCGCAGGCAATATAACTATTCGGCAGCCGCACAATTTTTTCCTGATAATAGTCCTGAGCATTCTCTGGCAACACATAATCATCAGCAATAAAATAATCAATCGTCGGAATCCCCGACGCATCCCACCCCAACCATGTCACCTGAATCGGCGCAGGTTTGAGAATCACCACACTACACACCGTATCCACGGTAATGCTATCCAGCTCGATTAAGATATCAATTTCATCGTCAAAAATTGCGTCCGCTAAACTGCTGACATCCGTTGCTTTAAACGCCTGTTTCACCTGCGACACATACCAATCTTGGAGTGGTTCATGGTGATCCGGCATGGCCATTAGATAGGCATAGGTGTCGTACTTGTCGCGATCGCAATGTTGAAACAATGCCCGCGCTAACCACCCGACGGAATGCCGCCGCAAACAATAGGAGAGATAGCCAATTCTTAACTTACGCTGCGGGTCGCGGGTTTGGATGCGATCGCGATGCCCTTGGCGGTAGCGGGCTTGGCGTTGGGGCGTATGGCGGGCGGTATTTGCAGCGCAGACTTGGGTGATTTGCTGCTGGAGGCGATGTTTGTGGGCTGGAGCATCTTGGAAATAGGGCGCAAAAAAATAACTATTAAATAACCGAGAAATTTGCTCTAAGCTCAGGTCTTGGGGCTGCGTTGTAACCAGTTCTTTTAACAGAGTTTCCTGAGTGCGAAACACCTCCGTACTTTCGTCCCACTTTCCCCCCGTAATCACCACAGCTTTTAAAAGCGTTTTCAGGGCATCGATGCGATCGGCTAATGTTGTGACTAAACTGAGGTGATGCCGCGCCGCCTCAATGCCCTTTTGGTACTGATCCGAGTTTTGATAAAACTCTGCCCGTGATGCCGTTAATTCCGTATTAAGCGAATCAACCTTGAGGCCCTGCTCGCAAATTTGGGCGGCAAGATCGGGCATATTTTGCAGATAGCCAATATTTTTAGCCGCTTGTCCCAACAGATCCCCATAGGTTTTTGCCTGTTCCGTCTCAATAAAGTAAGGCAAACTCGCTTCCACGATCGCGAGTATCTGAGGATGACCCGGATCGCGATTTAATAACTCCTGAATTACTGCCATGAACAGGAGATGATCAAAGGGCCCGTGATGAGTCTGAAGCAGGTCAGCGAGGGGAGCCTGATCCAGTTGGGGGCTACAGTATTGCTCCGTTTGGAGGTTGAGGCGCAGACTCTGCAAATGACTATCGATGCGATTGGGAAAGAGGACTTGGATTTGCTCCCGGAGCTTAACCGCTTGCTGCATATCACCGTTGATTTCTTGGTGAAACGCTTCATGGTTGAGAATTCCTAGCAAGTCCTGTTGCCATTGCTCAATGTCTGCATCATCACCGCCAAACATCCCCATCAACCATGCAGAATCCGCATCTTCTGGTTGACCACTCAACAACAACACCAGCCCCAAATACCAGTAATGGGCTTTATTATCGGGGTCTTGTTGAATGGCGGCTTCATACTGTTGAATCGCGTCGAAATATTGACCGGCACGATACAGAGCTTGAGGGTTAATGTCTGGCATGGTGTGGGGTTTGAATCGGTAACAGTGAGGGCAGATCGTTCCAATGGTAAAGGTGAGTTGAATGACTCAACTCACCTTTATTTAGATCACGCTTTAAGTGAAGAGAAACTAGGCTAGACTTACGCGCCCAAGTCTTTCCACGCGGTGCTACCACCCACTGTACCCAAGGTGGTTAAAGCACAACTCCGTTCCGTCGGCCCACCAGCAGCACCCGGTGCAGCGGGAGTAGGCTCAAAGGTGTTTTGACCCACTTGAGTTGCGGTCACTTTAATCGATTCGCAAAGGGTAGCTTGGGTGGTTGCTTCCCCTTGGTTGGTACCACCGGCAGCCCCAGCAAATTCAGTTGCGACGATCCCAACATAGGCTTTCAAGCTCGGCTTGATGGGAATTGCGTAGAGCCGGGCTGCGGTTGAAACGTTATTTGTCAGGATTTGATAGCGATAGTTCACGGTTTGAGTGGCAACACCCAAGCCTAACTGTTGAATATCACTTTGGAAGCTTTGGGATTCCAAGAATGAGGCCTGTTGACCACGCATCAACGCACCGATGTTGTTGCGAGCTTCTGATTGTTTGGCTTTGTTGGCTTGACCCAAGAGGGAGGGGAGGGCGATCGCAGCAAGAATACCGATAATGATGATCACAACGAGCAGTTCGATCAGGGTGAAACCCTCATCTTCCTTGCGGTTGCTATTGAGATATTGTAAAAATTTGGCCTGAAATTCTGGTTTCATAGGACGTTTTGCCTCAACGCTGGCTAGCTTCATGTGTGTAAGATACCCAGTTTAGGGCAGAGACCCATCATCGATGCCAATTTTTTTTAGATTGTTTCGTCTCAGGGGGTGACTAAGAGATAGCCCCCCGCTTCTAAGCCTTGTACAGCACTATAAATCGTGGAGTGGGCATCGTCGGGGGTGGTGGGGGTGTTGGCGATCGGGTTGATCGGATGCAGGGTTTGCCAGCGTTCCGCCAGCCATTGAAACGATTGAGGCTGCTGCAAGAGCGGCCCAAGGATACCAGCCGCTAGGGTGGCATCAATCATGGCGGCTGCACCCACATGAGGCAAGAACGCGCCAATGTTGAACGGTCGGAGTTGGGTCATGCAGCGTTCTAGCTCGGTGCGGACGGCAGCGGTCTGGAGTTGGGGGTGAAGGTGAATTGTGGAGCGCAGCCAGTCGGATTGGCCCCAGGCGGTGATGGGCTTGAGGGTGCTGGGGGGTTGGGGATGGCAACACCAAAGATCGATGAGGCGGTTGGTGGGATGAAACAGTTCAAACAGAGCGAGTTGGTCTTCGAGGCTGGCTTCAGGCAAGGCAAGTTGCCAAAATGTAGGGAGATCGTTGGGGGTTTTAAACAGATCGAGCAGGTTCCATTTGCGCCATTCCACCATGCTGATGAAATCGAGGTGACTGTGGCGCAGAAAGTCAAAGACTTGGGGGATGGAAAAACCGCGATCGCCCATCAGCAGATAATTCGCCAAAATCGATTCTTTGGACTCCCCCACCTGCTGCCAATTGGCACGCTGCTTCAGCAACGTGTAGTCATGCAGTCCCTCGAAGGTTTCCCGCACCACCTCCACTTCAGCATCTTCTGGATTGTTGGTCATTAACCCCATCATCCGAAACGCCTCTTGGACTCGTAACATTACGCTGCGGCCGTAGAGGCTGTGAAGATTAAACCGGAAGATGCCACCTGGTTTTAACACTTTGGCCATGGCGCTTAATCCGGCTACCTGATCATCGAGGAGATACAGCACTTCATCGCAATTGATGTAGTCAAACTCTAGGCCCAAGCTGGGTAACTCTTCGAGATCTAAAACATGGAATTCAACGTTAGTGATGCCGTGGTATTGAATCCGTTTTTGGGCAAATTCGATCGATTCTGGGGATAGATCAACGCCAATTACGCGGCTGTTGGGGTTGGCTTGGGCGAGTCCGAGGGCTTTGATGCCGGAACCGCAGCCTGCGTCTAAAATCACCATATTGGTGGGATCGATGACGGTGCGATCGCGCCGATAATAGGCCGTGATCAGATTGTGAATGTAGAGAAAATCTGGATCATCGGCGTAGGTGTGCTCAACGGGGGTGCTGGGATAGGGGCAATGGTCGAATTGGCGGCGAATTTTTTCGCGGAGTTCGGGATCAGGGGTAGCCATGGGAAGAGTTGCGCAAAAGTTGGCCTGTATTTTAGCGGACTTTGTTGTGAGACTTGCGGGAATGCAACGCGCCCCGATCGCACCCTGTGGCACAATCAAAGGCGGTTTCATTAGATCGGGTCAATTCTTGGGGCGATATGGGTAAAACACGGGGCGCAGTGGCGGCCGGACATCCACAAACCGCAGCGGCGGCGATGACGATTTTTGAGGCGGGGGGCAATGCCTTTGATGCGATCGCAGCAGCCATGCTCGCGTCGTTTGTGACGGAGCCCACCCTCACCTCAGCGGCGGGGGGCGGGTTTTTGTTGGCCCATGGGTGCGATCGCGCTCCCGTGCTCTACGACTTTTTCACCCAAACCCCCCGCGAGAAGAAACCCGTGGCGGATCTTGATTTCTATCCGGTGGATGTCAATTTTGGCGATGCGGTGCAGGCGTTCCATGTGGGCTTGGGGGCGATGGCCACGCCGGGAAATTTAGCCGGGGTGTGGACGGTGCAGCAGGAGTTGGGGCGGTTGCCCTTTGGGGTCGTGGCCGAGCCGGCGATCGCCTACGCCCGTGACGGAGTGCCCCTCAGCGACTTTCAAGAATTTTGCATCAATACCGTCCTCGCTCCGATTTTGCTCGAACGGGCCGAATCCCGCCGCATCTATGCGCCCACGGGTCGCCTGGTGCGCTATGGCGAGATGTTGATTCATCGGGATTTTGCCAACACCTTAGAGGCGATCGTGCGGGAGGGGATTGACCTGTTTTATCGGGGTGCGATCGCCGATCAACTGGTCGCCGACTGCCACACCCACGGCGGCTATCTCACCCACGCCGACCTCGCCCAGTATCAAGTGATCAAACGCGACCCCCTGCAATTCCACTATCGCGGCCAAACCCTCCTCACCAACCCGCCCCCCAGTTCCGGCGGCGCATTGATGGCCTTCACTCTCCAACTCCTGGCCACCGCTGAACTACACCGCTTCCCCTGGGGCAGCGAAGCCCATCTCCGCGCCCTGATCCGCGCCATGCAACTCACCAACCAAGCCCGCACCGATGGCTACGACGATCGCATCCATGACCCCAACATTGCCGCCGATTTCCTCGGCACGGAACACTTCGCCCCCTACCAAGCCGCCCTCCAAGCCGGGTTAAACCGTTGGGGCAGCACCACCCACATCAGCGTCATGGATGAATGGGGCAACGCCGCCAGCAGCACCACCTCCAGCGGTGAAGGTTCCGGCTACATGATTCCGGGGACGGGGATTATGGTGAACAATATGCTGGGAGAGGCGGATCTCAATCCCCAGGGGTTCCATGCTTGGGCCTGCGATCGCCGTATGTCCTCAATGATGGCCCCAACGATGATCCTCACCGATGGCCAGCCCACCCAGGTCTTTGGGTCGGGGGGATCGAACCGGATTCGCACTGTATTGACGCAAATTGTGACGAATTTGGTGGATTTTGGCGATGATCTCAGCACCGCTATCACTCGCCCGCGCTTGCATTGGGAAGGGGGAACATTGAACCTCGAACCGGGTTTAGGCGAGGGGCTAGAGTTGAGCGATCGCTACACTGATCATCAACTGCGTTGGCAGGCTCAAAATATGTTTTTTGGGGGTGTGCATGGGGTGGAACGTCGTTCCAGTGGGGAGTTTGCCGGGGCCGGGGATGAGCGCAGAGGAGGAGCATTTTTGCAGTGAAACCTGCATTCTTCATTAAGAAGCCAATCAAAAACTTAAAAAATCGTTACAATATCAGTAATTACTGAAAGCAAATTTAGAAAACTCACGATCAAGCCTGAAAACTACCGTTAAAATTAAGTTAGGTCTTGCAGGAGCACTTTGTTCAATGGACTATTTAGACAAGGTATTGGAACAACTCAAAGATTGGGCACGCCGGATTGTGGATGCTCTCTTTGGCCCGGAGCCGGAACCCGAACCGGAGCTGATTCCGATTCCTGTGGACAATCCACGTCGCCATGTACGCTAGTCCTTTGAGTGCTCAGTGCAAGCTGAGTCCCTCGTTGAGGCAATAGTCATGGCACGCCACTCGAATACGCCGTTTAAACTCCTGGTTTTGCACGGTCCCAATCTCAATCTATTGGGCCGACGCGAACCGGGAGTTTATGGTACAGTCACCCTCGACGAAATTAACGCCGCTTTAGCCACCGATGCGGCAGAGTTAGGGGCAACCGTTAAGTGCCTGCAATCTAATCATGAAGGGGTCTTGGTGGATCGGATTCATGATGCGTGGGGAGATAGCGATGGCCTGATCATCAATGCCGGAGCCTATACTCATACCAGTGTTGCGATCCGTGATGCGATCGTCGGGGTGCAGCTCCCCACGGTGGAAGTCCATCTCAGCAATATTTACCAGCGCGAACCGTTTCGCCACCATTCCTATCTCGCGCCGGTAGTGATTGGGCAGATTAGCGGTTTTGGGGCGATGAGCTATCGCCTGGGTTTGCGGGCGATCGTGGCTCATCTTCAGGCCCTCGATACCTAGAATCGAGGGATGAGCGGGGAGAACGCATCGAAATTTCGGCAGGGTTGGCCGGATTCGCCGCTAAAATTGGGTGTGCATCCTGAACGCTTCTGTCCTATGCCTGATCCATCCCCCCTGACTTTCCCGGAGATTGCGGCGATCGCAGCCCCCCGCGATCGCGCCCTCACCCTCCAAGCCCAACTCCCCCACCTCAGCACCACGTCAGATTGTCTCGACGCGCTCCAAGCGTTCATTAATCAAGAAGCCGATCCAGGCGTGCTCTCGATCGCGATCCGGGCCTTGGCTCACTACGGGACAGAGCATCTTGAGGTATTGAACTGGTTTAAAACCTATAGCCAATATGCTCAGAATCCTATTGTGCGATCGCTGGCTGTGCAAGAACTCGCCCGCAATTGGACGACGGATTTTAACGTCTATGAAATCCTCTCCAAATGTGCCTTTGCCGATCGCTTTCGTCGCCAACATCCCGACGAGGTAAACCCCCGCTTCTCTGCCTTGAAAGCGATGATCGAGCACTATCACGACCTGCCCCAAACCTGGGAGTTTGTCAGCGATCGCGCCACCAACGACAACGACCCCCAAGTGCGCGAATTTGCCCAAACCCAACTCGCTCAACGAGTTTGAAGCACAGCGATCAAACAGCGCGACCCATGTTTTCATTAGCGCACCCTGAGCTTGTCGAAGGGTAAGCGGCCGGGCTTCGACTCCGCTCAGCCCTCGGCTACTCAAAAATCAACCTTAGATGTCCTAACTGACTTGACCACTGCGATATCACTGTTTGTCGTACTGCTCATAAGCCGCAACAATCCGCTGCACCAACGGATGGCGTACCACATCCGCCGCCGACAATTGGCAAAAGGCAATCCCTTCCACCGCTTTTAAAATCCGCTGCGCCACCACCAAGCCGGAATCCTGCTGATTGGCTAAATCTGTTTGGGTAATGTCCCCGGTGACCACCATCCGCGAATTGTAGCCTAAGCGGGTCAGCACCATTTTTAACTGGGCTGGGGTGGTGTTTTGGGCTTCATCCACAATCACAAAGGCATTTTTTAAGGTGCGTCCCCGCATATAGGCTAGGGGAGCCACTTCAATTTTGCCCCGCTCCATCAAGTCGGGGATTTTTTCCGGGTCGATAAATTCGTAGAGGGCATCGTAGAGGGGACGCAAAAACGGGTCTACTTTTTGCTGCAAATCTCCGGGGAGGAAGCCCAGTTTTTCCCCGGCTTCCACAGCGGGACGGGTGAGCAAAATCCGCTCACAGTCATCATTAAGTAACGCTTTCACCGCCAGCACCGCCGCGAGGAAGGTTTTGCCCGTTCCCGCTGGGCCGATGCAAAAGGTGACGCTGTGGGATTGGATGGCGTTGATGTATTGGCGTTGGCGGAAGGTTTTGGCGCGGATCGATTCACCGCGACGGGTGACGGCGAGGATGTTTTTTTGTAGGTCGCGGTAGTCGTCGTTGCGTTGAGTATCGACGGCGTGAAAGGCGGTGAGAATATCCGGTTCTCCGATGGTTTGCCCTTCGTCCCACAGGGGTTGGAGCGATCGCACCACCTGCCGACACCGTTCCACCGCCTTCGGTTGCCCCGTCATCATCAACGCTTGCCCCCGCAATACGGCGGTGACACCGGTTTGTCGCGAGAGCAATTTTAAATGGGCTTCGCCAATCCCCGCGAAGGCGATCGCAGTATCAGGGTTAGGGAACTCAATCGTTTCCGTGATCACAGGATCAATCTATCCATTACGGCGAGGGCGAGACGGACGTGGAGACGGTTTGGGGGTCGAGCGGTTGCTGCTGCGTCGGCGCGATCGCGCGGGCGGGCGGGAGTCCGGTTTGCTCGATGGCTCCGGCGGCTTCCCGAAAATTTCGAGGCGGGCCGTTTGACCCGCCTTTTCGGCTGTGGCCGTTAGCACCGTGCGGATGGCTTCGATGTTGCGTCCCCCTCGCCCAAATACTCGTCCATGATCCGCCTCTTCAAAGGCAACGCGCACCAATACACCCAAATTCCCACGGACATATTCACAATTAATCCGCAGTGCATCAGGGGTATCAAGCAAGGGTTCAATCAAAAACCGCACCAACTCACCATAGTCGGGATGCGTGTGTTCGAGATTGATCGACTCAGACATTAGGCATTCTTGAGTTGTTCAAACACTTGGGCTTTGGTCAACAGATCCCGGACGGTTTCCGTCGGTTGGGCTCCTTGCTTGAGGCGAGTCACAATGGCCGGAACGTTGAGGCGGGTTTCGTCGGTGCGGGGGTTGTAGAAGCCCAATTCTTCGAGGGGACGGCCATCACGGCGGGTGCGGCTGTCCATAGCCACAATCCGATAGCTGACTTCACGCTTTTTACCGTACCGTTTGAGGCGAATTTTGATCATGGGAGCTGGAGTGCTTTTGTCTAAAAAGTTGTGCTTTACGATTGTACGAGGTTTTGTGGGAATTCGGAAAGGGGTCTAGGGGGGGGAATCGCGTTAATTGGCGGGGTTAGGCGGTGCAAAGTCTTGACATTCCCCACCGAGACCTGTGGCGATCGCACAGGTATTCGCCACCATCATCTCTACATAGCCGCCCAGCGTCCCGGTCGATCCAGTGAACAGCCTTGCCTCCGCCAGGTTTACCCCAGCTTCACGGGCAACGGTTTGGAGGGTGCGATCGTTGATGACGGCTTCGGCAAAGATCGCCGGGACAGAGGCCGCCTGAATTTGTTCCACGAGACGCTTCACCGTGGCGGCGCTGGGGGTTTCTTCCGTGGTGACCCCTTGGAGGGCTTCGGCTTGGGTTAACCCATAGGCTTGCACAAAGTAGTTAAACGAGGCGTGGGTTGTGATGAGGGTGCGCTGTTCCGGGGGAATGGTTGCAATCTGGTCACCGATCCAGGCATCGAGGGCGGTGAGGGTTGCGGTGAATTGGTCGGCGTTGGTGGTGTAGGTGTCGCGGTGTTGGGGTGCGATCGCCCCCAGTTCCGCCGCAATCACATCAACGGCTGCGATCGTGAGTTCCACGTCCTGCCACACATGGGGGTCGGGCTGGGGTTGATCCGAATCATTCCCGTGATTATGGTCATCACCGTGCTCGTCACCATGATCGTGATCGTGAC
>CAZCWE010000139.1:0-9531 GCA_964502285.1 uncultured Spirulina sp.
TCACCGGCAGCCTGATCGCCTTCGGCAAACTCCAAGGCGTGCTCCCCGGTGCGCCCTTCCTCTTCCCACTGCAACAGCCCCTCAACGCCCTTTTGGTGATTGGGTTTCTCGTGGGCAGCGTCTTCTTTTGCCTCGAACCGAGCAACTTCCCCGTCTTCATCGGCTTAATCGTCGCGTCTTTGATTTTGGGGATTGCGGTGGTGATTCCCATCGGGGGCGGTGACATGCCCGTGGTGATTTCCCTGCTCAACTCCTATTCCGGTCTCGCGGCGGCGGCAGCGGGGTTCGTGGTCAACAACAATATGTTGATCATTGCCGGTGCATTGGTGGGAGCCTCCGGGATCATCCTCACCAACATCATGTGCAAAGCGATGAACCGCTCGATCTTCAACGTCCTTTTTGCCGGGTTTGGTTCCGACTCCGGGGGTGACAGCAGCACCGCAGCGGGCAGCGGCACTCAACAACCCGTGAAGAGCATTGACCCCGAAGAAGGTGCAATGATGCTCGGCTATGCCCGCTCAGTGGTGATCGTGCCCGGTTACGGCATGGCAGTGGCCCAAGCACAACACACCGTCAAGGAGCTGGTGGATCAACTCGAATCCATGGGCGTGGATGTGAAGTATGCGATTCATCCTGTGGCGGGACGGATGCCGGGTCACATGAATGTGTTGCTCGCTGAAGCCAATGTGCCCTATCCGCAACTGTGCGATATGGACGACATCAATCCCCAGTTTGAACAGACCGATGTGGCATTAATTATTGGCGCAAATGATGTGGTTAACCCGGCTGCGCGTCACGATAAGGGCAGCCCCATCTATGGAATGCCGATCCTGGAAGTGGATAAGGCCAAGCATGCGATCGTGATTAAGCGCGGCATGGGTACGGGCTTTTCTGGGGTTCAAAATGAACTCTTTTTCCAGGACAAAACCATGATGCTCTTTGGCAGTGCCAAGGATGTGGTGGGTCAATTAGCTTCGGAAGTGAAGCAGCTTTAAGGTTAAGCGCCAGGAAATCAGCAAGAGGAGGGTTTTTGCGCTCAATATGAAAGCCTTGGTCAATCAAAATGGTGATGATTTCGCTGGCTCGATGTAAATAGGCGCGGGTGGTTTTGCTGGGGCCGGGGAAGAATTCACCGACTTTTTTGAGCAGACTGAGGCCGAGGGTTTTGGGGGCAAAGCTCAAAATCAGGCGGGATTCCGCCAGGCTGGTGAGGTGGGCAATCATTTGCTCAATGTCGGCTTGGGGATAGTGGATCAGGACATCGAGACAAATGACGGTATGGTAGCGGCCGGTGATCGATTCGAGGTCGCTGACATCAAGGGTGAGTTTGGCGGGGTCGGCGAGGCCGGTGGCGCGATCGCGCGCCTCCCCCACCATCTTGCTAGAAATATCGCTGGCGTAAACCGTCGCCCCCGCATCCGCCAGCGGCAAGCTCAAACTCCCCACACCACACCCCGCATCACACACCGTCAAACTCGGCAGATTGCCATCCGCCGCTAACCAAGCCAACACCGTATCAATGGTTTGCTGGTGGCCATCGCGAATGTCGAGCTGCACCTTGTTTACTTCGCCATCGCCGTAAATGCGTCGCCAGCGGTCAAATCCTTGCGTATTAAAATACTCTTTAACAATAGTCTTATCGTCTAGGGCAGTCATACTGTATTCGGGAAGTCAATAATTGTTAAGGTCACGTTTAAATCACTCTATCGGATTTTGCCCAAGCCACTGCCAAAATTTTGATCCGCTCCGGAATAACGCGATCGTGAAGCCCGCTTTTGCCCTTGGAAGAGGAGGGTGAACTCTCCGGATCAGAATGCTCTCCCGTTGAACGACAACACAAGACGGAGAGTCTTACCCCCTAACCTTCGGTGCAGTGCAAGCCTAGGGCTTGCATCGCCGCACTACTGTAATGCGCTTGGCTTGACTCACTGTGCTGCCGCTGGGACGCGATCGCTCGGATTCCGGCATTATTAAGACTGTCTTGATCAATCAGGCATTATCTTAACGATGGAAGATTAATAAAAACATTGCTACCCCCTTTCGCCCTGACTTCGTTCCCCCCCGCTTTTCTCGCTAATGCTGCGGCGTTTTGATCTCATGTCTAAGTCTGTCCTGTTCTGTATTGCCCATGACCCTACCCTTCGTGACCAATTCCAACAGCAGCTTCAGGCTGAGTATGCCGACCAATATCACATCGAAACAACCGCAAATTGGGTTTCGGCCCTAAATCGACTCAAATATCTGCGCGGCATGGGTCAGAGGATCACGATGCTGCTGTGGGATGTGCAGGCGATCCAGAGCGACAAGGATGTAGGCGATTTACACCACCATTTTCCGGCGGTCAGTCTTGTGCTGCTTTATCCTGACGATGATCTGCCCCCTCGGTCGCCCTTCCCGACCCCGATCGCTCCCTTATCTCTCTATACACCGTGGCGATCGCATGATTTAACCAATGTGACCAACACAGCAATCCAAAACTATAACTATCGTCGCCTTGCTGAGCATCAGCAACAGATGATCAACGCCCTCCAGTTTCAGAATGCTCAACTGCTCAACACCCTCAAAGAATCCAACCAAACGATTTCACAGTCCAAAGCCCAACTCCTCCAGCAAGATAAAATGTCAGTCCTCGGACAAATGATTGCGGGGATCACCCATGAAATCAATAATCCGGTGGGCTTCATTGCCGGTAGTTTGAAATATGCACGGGAATACCTCGATGATTTAATCACCGCGATCCAGCTTTATCGACAACATGACCTGAGCATCGATCCCGATTTCAACGCTCAGATCAAAGATCTCGACCTTGATTACCTAATCGAAGACTTCCCCAATCTTCTCAATGCGATGCAAGAAGGCACCGATTTACTGCGGGACATCAGCACCTCTGCTCGGATTTTTTCGCGCTCTGATCAAGAGCAAAAAGTTGAATTTGATGTGCATAAAATCATCGATAGTGCTCTCATGCTGTTGAAGCATCGGATTAAGGCAACGATGTCCCGTCCGGAGATTACCATCATTCGTGACTATGAAAAATTACCCTTGTTGCGCTGTTATCCGGGGCAATTGAGTCAGGTGTTTCTGAATGTTTTGGTGAATGCAGTCGATGCATTTGAGGATGCGAATCAAGGAAAGTCCTATGATGAATTGGAAATCCAACCGAACCAAATTACGATCGCATCCCACTACAATCCTGAGACTGGCACGATTGCGATCGCCATTCGTGACAATGCGGGCGGCCTCGATGATGCGATCCATGCACGCATTTTTGAAACCCTATTCACAACAAAAGCCGTCGGAAAAGGCACAGGGCTAGGACTCTCGATCTGTCAGCGGATTGTAGAAACGCAACACCATGGCACGCTGCGCTCGATGTCCTGTTGGCAAGTCGGCATGCAGTTTGTGGTGGAGTTGCCCCTAGGAGGTGTGGACGGGGATTTCTTGGTTTAGCCAGGCTAGGAAGCCCGCGTTGACGGAGTTTGGGGTGAGTTCCAGGATGCAGTGGGTGTAGTCAATGTGCTCACGGATTACCTGTTCGAGGCGATCGCGATAGCCGGCCTGGGTTTTAACGATTAACACGGTTTCCGGTTCGGTGATGATGTCGCCCTCCCAACGATAGGCGCAGGTGATCGGAAACCAATTGGTACAGAGGGCGAGAGTTTGATCCAGCAGGGCATGGCTGATCGTTTTCGCTTCCTCAGCCGTGTTCAAGGTAATGTAATAGAGTCGCATGGCAAAATCGGCGCAGATGCAGGCGGACAGAGTGCTTTGATTCGTGCTTTGATTGTATCGAATGGGATGGGATGAAGCGGTGAAATGCAAGCGTTTTGATGAGAGATGATGGTGGTTTGGGTTGTGGTTTTTAATGTAGCGATCGCTGCATTCAACGGTTATCTGGTGTGGAAGATCTGTCGATGGCGGCGGTGTCTTCGTCACACCCATCACACCCTGACCCGAATTGAACGTCGGGCCCGCCGCCTTCTCCAACCCACCCCCTTCATCCTGAAGCAGGGAGCAACCCACACCCAAAACACCCGCTTCGCCTATCAAACCCTCCAGCGTCAAGTTCACCAACTGCAACAACTTTTGACGCTCTTGACTCTTCTGCGTAAACTATGGCAGGGCAGCCCCGACGGTGTGCGGTAGGCGATCGCGGGGGACAAATCTGCCTACAATGATAGGAACGAACGCACATTCACACTTGGCATGGCAAAAAAAACTGGTGCATTTTTAGGGGGAGTTTTGCTAGGCAGCACCATGGGCGCAGTGGTGGGACTGTTGGCAGCGCCCCGGTCTGGACAAGAAACCCGGAAAATTCTCAAAAAATCAGCCGAAGCCCTGCCGGAATTAGCCGAAGACTTGTCGAGCACGGTGCAATTACAAGCGGATCGGCTGTCAGGCTCTGCCCTGAAGCGTTGGGATGGCACGTTGACAAGGCTCCGGGAAGCGATCGCGGCGGGGATTGAAGCCAGCCACGCCCAAAACCAAGCCCTCCAGGATTCTGAGGATCATCCATCGGAATCCCCTTCGTCTGTCGCAGACTCGTTGTAGGCGGTGGATTTTAACGTGATTGACCCTCTGTTTTGGTTAGGATTGTCCTTGCTGTTGGTGGCGGTCAGTCTGACGGCTGTGTTGATCGCAGCCCTGCCCGCGTTTCGGGATCTGTCGCGGGCCTCGCGCAGTGCTGAAAAACTCTTTGACACCCTCTGCCGTGAATTTCCCCCCACCCTCGAAGCGATTCGGTTAACGGGGCTAGAAATTACCGAATTAACCGATGAACTGAACGATGGCGTTGCCCGTGCCACCCAAGTGGCGCAACAGGTGGACACGAGTTTAACCACGATGCGCCAACAGGTGCGCCGCGCCCATCGTGGCGGGCACACGGTGCTGGTGGGCCTCAAAGCCGCCTGGAAAACCTTCCGTCGGCCCGCCCGTCGCCCTAAACCTCGCGCCCGGATTACGAACCCCGATCAGATGTTGCCCTCAGGACGCGATCGCACCCCGCCCCCGCCATAAATCCCCAGCGCGATCAAAGACGTTGGGGAAATGCGATAAGGATTGCCCATGCCGGCGCGTTATTGGGGATTCTCGTTGGTCAACACCACCCGCCGCTGATTCGGAGCGAGGCGGCCGCTTTGTTCTTGCATGACGCTGCCCGCTTGGGTGGGGTCAAAGCTGCGGTTAAAGTTCTTTTGGAGTTCTGCCACTTCTTGCTCGGTGGCGGCAACTTGGTTGCGGATTTCCTGGAGTTTCGCCTGTTGGCTCCAGTAGTAGGGAAAGAGGTTGCCGAGGGTTGCGATCGCCGCTGCGGACAGCACACCATTAACAACCACTTTAAGTAGGGTTTCCGTCGTCACGCCTCGATATTGACGGGACGGACGACGACGGGCGCTACGACGTTGCATTGGCACAACACGGCGGCTGGGCAGTGGCGTGACCGACCGGGGTGTCGGGGATTCAATCGGTTTACGAAGTGCGCTCATAGCAAATGTCCTGTTATCGCGGCAAAGATCCCATCATCAAAGCAAAAATGATGAATTTGAATCTAATCCTAACCCTGAAGCCAGAATCTTACCAGTATTCCACTGTTTTGGGCAGGGGTTGATCTTCCCGGCAAGCCATTAGTTTAGACTCCTGTTCTAGGGGGCAAAATGGCGGAAACGATGGGAAACATCTCAGGATGAATTGACCTTGATGGGGGCAGCAATCGTGATGAATTCATGGCAAAACGTCCCCAATCAGCAGAGGGACATTTTCCCATGCAATTCTCTTGATAAATACATTTGCATTAAGATTAGAGCCCCGCAGGATTGAAAGCTTGGCGACAACGGGGCGCGAACGTGGAGCGGTTTGCGGATATTTGCACGGTGCATCGGGAATGAGTCAAAAATGCGAAGTCTCAGTAATGGAATGGAGAAGCCCTCGCTCTATGCGTAGCATGAGCGTTGGGAGTATGTCCCGCTACGTCCAGAATGACACCATTGCAGACCGTTTTTCGGGATTGATAAGCGGACTTGAATGGTGATGATGATCGATTCAGCTCACACGCTCAGCACCGGCCTATGCTCCCAAGCAAGGGGGGCTGAAGTGTGATTCACTTCAGCCCCCCTGCGCTCAATGGCCGGTGTTATTTATACAATTCGGTGGAGAGGCGGAACGCGAGAATGCCAGGAATTAACGCGATGACGAGGGCCACGTAAACTTGAGTATCTGAAATCGGCATGAAATGAATCCTCATGATAAACAGCTTTCCCATTAATTTTCGGCATCATCGCCCCTTTCTGTTAGACTCCGTTACAAAAATCAATAGAGTGTGAACCGAATGGCTCAATTGGGGGGTGTAGAGAGGGGAAGAGCGATCGCGATGCGGTCTTCCATTACCGGACATCTTGTCCAAAGGCTAAACTAGGAAATGAGTAACGCTTTTCAATCTAAAGCACGGTAGATTGCCTGCGGGCTGAATGCCGTTTTGATTCGTTGTTTGTGTACATGCCAAGATTATAGAAAACGACCATGGGACTTTTAGATCGCATTGGGCGAGTTATCCGCGCTAACCTCAATGATGCGGTGAGTAATGCGGAAGATCCGGAGAAAGTGTTAGAACAGGCGATCCTGGATATGCAGGAGGATTTAGTCCAACTGCGGCAAGCTGTTGCGAAAGCGATCGCTGCCCAAAAACGCACCGAACAGCAGTATCACAAAAATCAAACCGATGCCAATAGCTGGCAACAGCGGGCCCAACTTGCCCTATCCAAAGGGGATGAAGGTCTTGCCCGTGAAGCCCTCCAACGGAGAAAAGGCAGTGGTGATACGGCAGCCCAGCTTAAACAGCAATTGGATATTCAAGTCAATCAAGTGCAGACCTTGAAGCGGCAATTGATTAGCCTCGAAAGCAAAATCTCTGAGGCCAAAACTAAGAAAGATATGCTCAAGGCGCGGGTGCAAGCCGCGAAGGCCAACGAACAACTGCAAAGTGCGGTGAGTTCGATGAATACTGGCAGTTCGATGGCGGCGTTTGAGCGGATGGAAGACAAGGTGCTGGAGATGGAGGCGCGATCGCAAGCAGGCTTTGAGTTGGGCGGAGCTGACCTCGAAAGCCAATTCGCCGCCCTCGAAAGTGGCAGCGATGTGGATGCCGAATTGGCCGCCATGAAAGCCCAACTTGGTGGTGCGTCACCATCTCAAGGCGCATTACCGCCGACAGATACCCCAAAAGCAGATCCGGTCGCCCCTCCCATTGACGCAGAACTCGAAGAGCTGCGCCGCCAAATGGATCAACTCTAACCCGTACCTCTATCTCTAAGCCGCCTCTCGCTTCGATTCAGGGAGCGGGGGAGGGGATGAGCGATATATTGCGCCCGCCTGGATGATTAATCATTCAGGCGGGTCTGTTTTTGCAGTGGTTAGCAGTGGCAGGACTTACGCAAAAATCGCTAAAACCGTTGAAACTTCGTGATGAATGAATCGCTGAAACAACACGATCACGTAGGAATGCGTAAGTCCTATGAGAAAAAACCCTTTGACCACTGCTGTATCTGGATTCAGTGCCGGAGACTGAGCGAAATCAGCGCCGGAGGCTGAGCGGAGTCGAAGTCTCAATCCGCTCATCTACCCCTTCACACACACCACCTGCTTCAGGGTCGCGACGATTTCCACAAGATCCGCTTGATTATTCATCACCGTTTCGATGGACTTGTAGGCGCTGGGAATCTCGTCGAGAACGTGCTGATCTTTGCGGCATTCGATCCCGTCGGTTTGGGCGATGAGATCTTCAACGGTGAACTGCTTTTTGGCTTTGGTGCGCGACATTTGCCGCCCTGCGCCGTGGCTGCAACTGCAATAGCTGTGGGCGTTGCCTTTGCCTTTGACGATGTAGGATTTTGCGCCCATGGAGCCGGGAATAATGCCGTAGTCTTCGCGGCGAGCCCGCACCGCTCCCTTGCGGGTGACATAGACCTCTTCGCCAAAATGGACTTCTTTTTCGGCGTAGTTGTGGTGGCAGTTCACGGTTAACAGGGGTTTGGTGGGTTTGCCGCCTGCGATATGTTGCTCCACGATTCGTTTGAACCGTGCCATCATTACGTCGCGGTTGTACCGGGCGTAGTTCTGCGCCCATTGGAGATCGCGCCAATAGGCGGCAAACTCCGGGGTTCCGGTGACGAAGTAGGCGAGGTCAGGGTCAGGGAGTTTCTGATCCGTGAGTTTTTGGAGGGTTTTGGCGGTGCTGATGTGGCATTGGGCGAGTTGGTTGCCGATGTGCCGTGAGCCGGAATGGAGCATCAGCCAGACTTGGTTTTCACGATCTAGACAGAGTTCGATGAAGTGGTTACCGCCACCGAGGGAACCCAGTTGCTGCATGGCTTTGCCTTCGAGGCGTTGGACACCGGGATGGAGGGTTTTAAAGTCGCGCCAGCCTTGCCAGTTGGTGACGGCGCGATCGCACTCCCGATTCGCCGCAAACCCCACGGGGATCGCCGCTTCAATTTCACTGCGGATTTTTTTCAATTTGCCATCCAACTGATCACCCTGAAACGGCAGCTTCACCGCCGCCATGCCGCAGCCAATATCCACCCCCACGGCCGCCGGGATAATTGCTTCTTGGGTAGCAATCACCGACCCCACCAGCGCCCCTTTGCCCAGATGGACATCAGGCATTAGGGCGACGTGCTTAAACACAAAGGGCAATGAGGCGACATTTTTGGCCATTTGGGTTTCCGAGGAGCCGAGGGGATGACCTGCCCAGGACAACACGGGGACGGGGCTCGATAGGTTCAATGGTTCGTAGGCCATGGGAGTTTCCCAAATTCACTTGTAGTATTGTAATACAAAAAATTACAGATCCCCAAATCCCGACAGTTCAGCAAGGCGATCGAGGGTCATCACACCGCGATACTGCTCGCCGTTAATCTCCCAAGTGGGGTAAGCCTGGACATTGTTCCACTCACACAAAATCGGATTGGCGGGGTTGTCTCCCCCCGGCTCGCATTCGACATAAACGCCATAGCGCACGAGCCAATCTTCAGGGCCAAACCGGGCCCGCTGCTCTTGGCAGTGGGGACACCAATGGGCGCTGTAGACGCGGGCGTTGATGCGGCTGAGGTGACGGGCGAGGGCTTCGGCCTGTTCGGGTGCGATGCGTTCCGGTGGAATCGTGTCCTGTGGGCTCAGTTGGGCGTGAACGATGGCAACGGCGGGGGGAATCGCGATCGCTCCCACGCCCCACAGTACCGATAAACAAAACGTCAAACGAAGCATGGCAATGGTGGGAAAGAACCCCTAAATCCTAATCCTGAACGCTTAAAACAGGCTCAATTGCTGGGGGGGATTGGGGATTGTGTCCCAGGGTAGGGGCGGTAACTGGGGCGCGATCGCTTGCAACTGGTGGTAAAACTGGCGGGCGGTGTGGGGGGAATGTTCTTCCTGGGGACAGTGGACGAAAAAATAAACAGTCTTGCCCTAAAGAAAAAGTGCTAAAGTTTGAATTTGAGGATGAAGAAGGTCGTGGTGGACATAGTGCTGTCCTCGTACGAC
>CAZCWE010000140.1:0-1624 GCA_964502285.1 uncultured Spirulina sp.
CTTGGAGGGTTGCTTCCTGGTACAATAGCTCGATGCCAGCTTTTATCTTTTTAAAAAAGCTCTACTGTTTATCGCAGTGGGGCTTTTTTATTGCGTGTTTGCTGAGTATTTTGATGGTTGATTCAGTTGATTGTCTGACGGATGTAGAGGTGCTGGTGCATTCTGGCGGAGTTGAGCCAGGTGTATGTTTGAAGAATGGTTTGACTGTTGTGGATAAGTTGGGTGCGGGTGTTGGGTTGGAGGCTATGGAGCATAGCGATCGCAATTTCCTCCACGTTTTCAACATCGACCAATAACGCTTGATCGGGAGTGAGAAATTCGGTGAAGGGGGGACGATCAGCGGTAATCACTGGGAGTTGAGCGGCGATCGCTTCCATGACCACTAGGCCCCATCCTTCTTTCACCGATGGAAAAACAAAACTATCCGCACAGCGATAGAGGGCGGGCATGACGTCATCGTTGATCATGCCGGGGAGGAGTAAATCTGTGCCGATCTTGAGTTGCAATTGGTTCACGGTTGCGAAGAAGCGATCGCGATAGTCTGAATAATCAAACAAGGTAATCCCACCGGCAATCATGAGTTGTGCTTGGGGATAGGTGTTGCGAACTTGAGCAAATGCCTGAATTAAACGAAGGGAATTTTTACGAGGCTCAACACCGCCAATATTGAGAAAAAACGGGGATTGGGTGATACCTAAGGCTTGTTTTAAGGCCGCTTCTGAACCATCAAGATGAGGCGTAAAACGATTGGTATCCACACCATTGAAAACCAGTGGTGCATTGATGTTGTACTGCCGTTTGAGTTCCTGTTGCCAATACTGACTGACACAGAAGCAATAGTCTGGCTGTCGGATCGATTTATCTTGGCAGTCTTGGAGGTAGGGGCTGCTGTAGTCGTCGATGTGATGGACGGTGCGAATAATACAGGGGATGGGATAGCCTTGCGATCGCAAGATCACCAGTGCATTGGCACTAATGCAGTCCTGAGCATGGTAGATGTCATATCGTTTGGGGTACTGCCAGAAAAAATCAACATATTCTTGAATCCGTTGTTGAACCAGTTGATCCATCGTCGGCGGGGCGGCCTGAGTCGGCACGCGCTGAGTCGGACAGGCTAACGGACGACAAAAATCACCGCCATCTTTATCCAGGGCAAAAATACAGACGGATTCCCCCAGGCGATGCAGGGCTTCCGCCACTTCCATCGTATGAATCACGCCGCCACGGGGCTTGGTGGAGTAGGTTAACAGAGCGATACGCATTTAAGAACCGAGGGCCACTTGATTGATCCCGCTGGGATAATCTTGGGTTTGCACCTGTTGGCGGGTGGTGATGCAGTCTGCGAGATAGGCTGCATCCCTGGCAATCCCGGAAAATCGCCCCGACCCCCAGGTGTACAGCCAGGGTAAACCGAGAAAATAAAGGCCCTGGGTGGTGGTAACGCCCCGTTCGTGGCCGGGGTAGCCGTTGCCATCGAAAACTGGGATGTCCACCCAACGATAGTCAGCTTCATAACCTGTACACCAGATGATGGTGCCGATATTGTCGAAACGGCTTTGCTGATGCAGGGGCTGCTAACCATCCGGCAATATTTTGACCAAGATAATTCCGTCGAAGCAGCGTT
>CAZCWE010000140.1:1634-5348 GCA_964502285.1 uncultured Spirulina sp.
TCACGGGCTACTGGCCGCCGTGTCGGCGTCGCTGTCGGTGGGCGCGTCGATCTGGTGGTTGGTAATGAACGTGTCAATGGTGCGTTTGATGCTTTCTGCCACTGCGTCGGCGGCATCGAGGTTTTGGGTGAGATTGGGGAGAAACTCAATGCAATTGCTTTGGATATTGCGCAGGCGGCCGTAAAGTTGCATTCCGTCCCGGGCAAACTGACGCAGATCAATTTCTCGGCCGCCATCGCGTCCGGTGAGGTAGTGGTTGGTTTTGTGGCGGACGTTTTGTTTGTCGGGGTGCTGATCGATGGTGAGGTCGTAATAGCCCAGTTCATCGAGCCAGGCCACCACGTCGCGACCACGATATTGACGGGGCGATCGCGGCGCACTGCCCACGGATAGATGCACCTGCTTACCCGCGAGGTGGAGGTCTTCGGCAATTTGGCAACCCGATTGACCTGTGCCAACGATTAGGATGGGCTGATCCGGGAGGCTGTGGGGATTTTTGTATTCCAGGGCGTGGAGTTGGCGAATATCTGATGGGAACCGTTCGGCGATCGCAGGAATTTTCGGACGATGATATCCTCCCGTGGCGATTACCACTTGATCCGCCGTGAATGGGCCGATGGAGGTTTCGAGGGCGAATTGATTCGGGTGATGCTCGGATTGTGAGAGGCGCTGCACCGAGACGCCTTCTTTAACCGGGGGATGAAAATGCGCGGCGTAGTCTTTGATGTATTGGACGATCTCGTCTCGCACCATGAAGCCGTGGGGATCGTCGCCGGGATAGGGATAACCGGGCAGTGAACATTGCCAATTGGGGGTGACGAGACAAAAGGAATCCCAGCGGAGATGCTGCCAGGCATAGCCCAGGCAATGTTTTTCCAAAACTAGATGATCAACGTGGTGCTCTTGGAGGCAATAGCTCATGGCAAGCCCGGCTTGGCCGCCGCCAATGATGATTACGGGATAATGTTGGGTCATAGGGTCTCCTGTGCGGTAACGGTGCGATCGCGGTTCATCAACATAACAATCAACATTCAAGGTGGGGGTTCACGGGGAAACCCTCACCATCCGGTTAAGGGCTGGGCGTGCCAATCCCACAGTAGGCAGTCGTCTTGGTCGTATTGCACCCGTAAGCGGTGACCCGGTTCAACCCGACCGATGCGATCGCACCAGAGGTCTCGCCCTTGGAACAACGCTGTCACCGACCCTTGTCGATCGGGTCGCACACTCAAGACAAAGCCATAGCTCGGAAACAGTTGCAGCCACCGCAGCGGGTCAAAACCGGGGGGGTGCGGCAGAGTGTCTAACTCAATCACCGCCCCACACCGGGAGGTTTCCAGCAGCATCAACGTTGTGCCCAACACGCCGCCCATGCTGACATCCTTGCCTGCATCACACCATCCCTGAGCGGCAATGTGAGGCAACAGGGCTAAATCAGCGCGGAGGCGTTCGGGATCGGTGGCGGTGGCGGCATTCCAACAGGGATAGTGCTTGTAGGGTTGGCCGCGCAGATCAATAGCCAGAACGAGACTGTCGCCGGGTTGGGCGTTGAAGCTGCTGATCAGGTGAGTGGCTTCCCCCAAGATCGCCACGGATAGAGCCGTATAGGGGCTATGGCGATTGGTATGACCGCCGACAATGGGCACTTGGTAGGCGGCGGCGGCGGCTTGCATCCCTGCCCAAAGAGCGTCACTGTGCTCCGATGCGTCTGCCCAGAGAGTATCAACGATCGCAATTGGCACGCCGCCCATGGCATAGATATCACTGACATTCACCATCACCGCACACCACCCCGCAAACCACGGCTCCTCTGCGACGAGTTGGGGCAACATCCCTTCCGCCGCGAGGAGGAGGGTGCGATCGCCCCGTGGGATCGCCGCGCAATCATCCCCTAACTGTATCGACTCCGTTGCCGCACCGAGATGCCGCGCCGCCTGTTGAATGTCCTGCTTGTGTTGCAGACCGAGGCTGTGGCGGAGCTGGTGGGTGAACTGGGGGAGGGGGAGGGTGAGGTTCATGGGGTTACGCCACCTCACGCCATTGGGGGATGATGGCGGGCCGGGGCTCATCGTTGGCGGGATAGTAGCGGAGGTCAGCTTGCATCCAGTGGTGGGGGCGATCGCAAATGATCCGAGTCTCTAAGGATTCCCAATGCAAACGTTGAAAAAAGCGCACATTCTGTTCCTGCACCGTGGCATAGAACTCGCGGCATCCCCAAGCATGGGCTGTCGTCACAGCTTTGGTGATCAACCCCTTGCCAATGCGCCACCCCCGCCGATGCTGCGGATGCACCCCCAAACGGCCGCCGTACCAAATGCCCGGCTCCGTTTCATAAATCCTGACCACCCCGATCACCTGCTGCCACGGGGCGAGATCCGGATGGTAGACGCTACGCACGGGGGTTAGGGCGACAATAGGATAGGCGGTGCGATCGATCGCATCTTCATCCGTCCAGCGAAACAACTGTTGTTCCTGACAAAAAATTTCGTAGCGCAGGTTGAAATAGTCGCGGACTTCAGCCACGCTTTGGGCTAATTCAAAACGATAGGTTGAACGCATCTTCTCGCTCCATCGATGGTGTGATTCCCTCCGTTGGCGTGTTTAGGCACGATCTGGGCCATGAGCCCACGATCACGACGGCGCACCCTCAAAGGCCGAGAGTGCCGAACAGGCTCCACATTTTGCACAACCTGCCTGCATCGCCTGGGAGGACATCCCCGCACTGCGGAGCAACCCGCCGATCGCGTCGTACAGGCGATACATAAACGCTGGGTCGGGGGCGGGGTGGTGGGCCAAGGGTGTGCCGGTAATCGGGACAAAGGGCACAACGAAGGGATAGACCCCGATTTGAATGAGGCGATCGCTCATCGTCACCAACGCTTCAAGACTATCCCCCAACCCAGCCAGCAAATAGGTACTCACCTGGCCCCAACCAAACACCGCCACAGCCGCTTCAAAGGCCGCAAAGTAATGATCGAGGGACACCTCGGCCTTACCCGGCATGATTCGGGCCCGCACCTCTGGGGTGACCGCTTCGAGGTGCATCCCTAAATTCTCAATCCCGGCGGCTCGCATCCGCTCAAACCAGGTAAAGTCATCGGGCGGCTCACATTGGGCTTGGATGGGAAGATTGACCCGCTGTTTAACGGCTTGGGCGCATTCCGTGAGGTAGGCCGCGCCTCGGTCTTTCGTGTTGGGCGTGCCGGTGGTCATCACCAGTTGTTTAACGCCATCGAGACGCACGGCGGCTTCGGCCACTTCGGCCAGTTGTTGGGGGGTTTTGCGGGCGATGGTGCGGCCGGCGGCGAGGGATTGGCCAATGGCGCAAAATTGGCAGGCGGTGTCGCGATCGCTGTACCGGATGCAACTCTGGAGCACCGTCGTCGCGAGGACATCATGGCTATGGAGCAACGCGATCTGGTTGTAGGGAATCCCCTCCGCCGTTTTCAATCCGTAAAAGCGCGGCTGCTCCGGAAACTGCACTTTGGTTAAGACATCCCCACGATGGTCGAGGCATCCCGTTGTGGCCGCTGCGGCCGCCGACACACGATAGGGAGACTGGGTCGCCGTCCCCGTATACACCGGCACCATGATCGTCGTGTCATCCACCCTTACTGCCTTATGGTCCGACGGCCCAGCTCCCCCTTGCCGCCCCGATGCGCCCAAGTCTGGCTGTTGAAGTTGCAAGCCTTGGGATTGTAATTCAACGAGTAATTT
>CAZCWE010000140.1:5358-7528 GCA_964502285.1 uncultured Spirulina sp.
TGTCCATGGTGGTTAGGGAGGGTCAGGTCTATGGCTGCGTCTCAGGTTGGGGGTCGAAGGGCGGCACGGGGGCAACCGGCGGCGGCGGGGAAGCGGTGCGATCGCACCAGGTGGGCTGGGGATCTGAGTTGATGTGGAGTTGGAGTAATTCCGGGCGGGCGTAGTGGCCGACAGCATCCATCATCCGTTTGCGCTTGGTCAGCAAGGAAAAATCCAGATCAGCGATCACTAAGCCTTCGCCTGTGGTGAGTGGGGGCGCGAGATGATTCCCCTCAGGGCCGATAATCGCAGTGTTGCACCCACCGTTTAAGACCCGTTGCAAACCGGGTTCAGGGGTGATTTGCGCCACCTGATCCGGTGAGAGCCAACTGGTGGCATTGACCACAAAGCAACCGGCTTCGAGGGCATGGTGGCGAATGGTGACTTCAATTTGCTCGGTGAAAATGTCCCCGACGAGGGAGCCGGGAAACTGCGCACAGTGGATTTGCTCGTGCTGCGTCATCAGGGCATAGCGGGCGAGGGGGTTGTAATGTTCCCAACAAGCGAGAGCACCCACATTGCCCACCGCCGTATCGACGACGCGCAGCCCGGAACCATCCCCCTGACCCCACACCATGCGCTCGTGATAGGTGGGGGTGATTTTTCGACGCTTGAGGCGTAGGGAACCATCGGCATCGAACAGCAATTGAGTGTTGTAGAGAGATCCCGCATCCCGCTCGTTCACCCCCAGGACAATCACCATGCTGTGGTGCTGGGCGGCTTGGGCAACGGCGGCGGTGGTGGGACTGGGGACGACAACGGCCTCTTCGTAGAGGCGCATATGCTCTTTGCCCATCAGCACGGGGGGCTGAATAAAGGAAAAATAGGGATAGTACGGGACAAAGGTTTCGGGAAAAACGATCAGTTGTACGTCTTGGGCGGCGGCTTCGGCGATCGCACCCATCACCTTTTCCAGGGTTCCCTCACGACTAAAAAGAACGGGCGAAATCTGGGCCGCCGCCGCACGCACAGTACGGGTGTAGTCAAGCATGAATGCGTCCCTCGGCATTGTGCAATGTTCAAAAACAGCAAAAACGGGAAGCGGGTCAAGATCTTCCCGTTTTTGAGGGTGCTTACATCGTCCAGGTATCGAGAATAAAGGCCCCTTCCTTGCGGTGAACCAATACGATATCCAGGACATCGAGGGGATTAATCGGCGTGATGCCCGGAATTAAGGAGGGTTCGCCATGGCCGTACAGGGCTTGGAGGGCGAAACGACAAGCATAGACTTTGCCGCCTTCTTCCATGAGCTTGACCAGTTGATTATTCATGGCCAGATGTCCAGGGAAGGCTTCATCGCCCAACTTGGGGAAACCGCGCTGGACACCGAGGGTGACACCGGGCCCATAAAGCAGCACGGAGGTGTCAAACCCTTTGCGAATCAACCGGGTGGCTTGGAGCAAATTGACCAAACCGATCGAGCCTTCAAAGGCAACGGTGTGAAAGGTGACCAAGGCTTTCTCGCCCGGTTCGGCCTGAACATCCGGAAACACTTTTTCTTCGTAGTCCACGAAAAAATCACCGGTTTGGTGAGCAGGCTTAGTTACTTCTGGCATAATGAGTCCTTAAAAATTCTGGTTACTCTGGATGTTCAGAGTGGTGTGTTGCTGACGTGTTGATGCAAAACGATGCATAAATTGCCATTTTCTCGCTATGACAAAATGGAGAACAATACCCGTTGAGTCATGAAAATACAACGGGTTGACAAGAGAGACTGTCGATTCTACATATTTGCTTCAAGGGAAGCGTAAAAGCCTGGGTCATTGTCTTTTGTATTCAGGACTACACAACCGACGATTTCAGTCTGAAGCCCGATAAAAAGTGCAGATTTAAGGATAGTTTTTCACGATCGCACACCCAACGATCGCCGCTCTTCATCGTCTTCTGACCCTAATTTGCAGAGTAGGGCTAGGGTTCTTGGTATTGTTACAATACGCTTATTTTTCCAGTGTGATTATGCCTGAGATTCGATTTCAAATTGAGTGGCCCGATGGCCAGCAAGAGCTGTGTTACTCACCGTCCTTGGTGGTCAAAGAGTACTTCACGCCCGCAACGGACTACACGATCGCTGATTTTGTGACGCGATCGCGCACGGCGCTCCAAGAAGCAAGCGATCGTGTCCAGGCGAAAT
>CAZCWE010000140.1:7538-9391 GCA_964502285.1 uncultured Spirulina sp.
TTCCCTGTAGTTTGGCCCTCGGTCAGTTACAGCGCATTGAAACCACATCGGCCCGCTATGCCGATCCAGAGAGTGCGATCGTGAAAGTGTTGCAATTTGTTGAGTGAATTCGTCACGTATTGATGAATTTTTTGACCGTATTTTAAGCTGGGTTTAAATTTTGTCTTATTCCAGAAAAACCTACCCATTGCTTTAAAACCAATGTTTTTAACCGAGTCGAGAACAGTTAAAAATGGGCTGTGGTAATTATTAGAAACAGATCAGGATTGAGAGCGGTTGAGAGAGTCAATTGAGACCCTCGATCTGACTAAATCTCAGCGAGGGGGTTTGGGATCTGGTTTTTGTACACTAGCGAGATCCAGCGGATCTCGCTGCTTTTGTCTGGCTTACTGGTCTATTGCCTCGCAATCTACCCTCATCCCTCGGATAAAATAGGCGGTTATTGCCTGAATCCCCGTGCCCTATGTTTCCGTTCTTTTTTTCGGTAGACTCGACGCTCCTCGCTCAAGCGATCGCACCGCAACCCCAAGAAATTCTCCGCCCCCAAGAGGTTCGCGCCCTGCCAAACGGGTTAGACCCTGTGCCGGTGTTCAACAGCAACAGTCCTGAACTGGTGCTAAAACCGGGCATTTTACTCTCGACGTTTCCGGGCGATCGCAAAGCGCACCCTGATGCACACCTCGACTATCTGTTTCCGGCGGGTCGTTTTGATATTTTTGCGCACCACATTGCCAAGGCTGATCCCCCTGAGGATCTGCGCACGCTCTATATGGCGGTGGTGGCGCATAATCCCACCGAGACTGCGATCGCCATTGATTTTCTCGCTGGGGCGAGCTACCTGAGTCAGCCAGATGCGCCGTTTTTGCCCATGGACTCGTTTTTGGAAAATCCGACGGGTCAAGTGTATGCGGGGCCGGGCAGTCGGGTGATGAGTGATCTGATTCGCGATCGCCTCCAACCCTCGTTTCCCCTGCGGGTCGTGATCCCACCAGGAGCCACGAAACTCTTGCTCAATGCTCCCATTCCCGTGCGAGAACTCGATCCCCCGATTAATGGCCGCTCGACCTACCTACGACTCCAGAGCAATGGCCCGCTGTATCTGGCGAGCTTGGCGCAATTTGCCCCCACCACTGCCGCAGGGGAAGAACGCGCTCCGAGGCTGCGGGAGTGGTTGGATCTGTTGGCCATGGGGGATGTGGCGGGCCCTCGCGATCGCGCCCCGACCCCCCTCGACAGCACCGGTCAATTTCTCTATGGCCGTGTGGCGGGGGTGGCGATCGGGTCGCAATGGGATGCCCGCGTAACCGATGGCGCAGCATCCACCCGCTTAACGATTCCCGCCCCTGGAGCAGCCCTGTCCTACGGGGTGAGCTTGTTGGATCGGGGCACGTTGGGGACGGGACAGGTGCAGAGCGCGGAACTGGTGCGACGCTACCCCGACACGGCCTATCGTGCCCACGGTAACTATGGTGTGGAATACGATCTCGATTTGCCGCTCTATAACCCCACCAATGCCCCGCGCACGGTTACGGTTGCCCTCGAAACTCCGATTAAATTTGACCAGCCTGCTCCGGGTCTGCGTTTCTTTGAGCCGTTGCCCTCCCCGACATTTTTCCGGGGCACAGTGCGGGTGCGGTATCGCGATGATCAGGGTCAAGCCCAGCAGGAGTATTATCATCTGATCCACCGTCGCGGCCAGGCGGGAACGCCCCTGGTGACGGTGACGCTGCAACCGGGAGAGGAGCGTCTCGTCAATGTGAATCTGGCCTATCCTCCCGATGCGACCCCCCCGCAGGTGGTGACGATTCAAACTCTCGAATAATGCGCCGCTTGGGAATGGAGACCGGCGTTTG
>CAZCWE010000141.1:0-1412 GCA_964502285.1 uncultured Spirulina sp.
CGTCGAGCTGGAAGCTGGCGCGGGCGGCCATCAGGTGATTGAAGACCGGCGACGCGCTGTGTTTCGCACCGCGCTGCAGCGCGCGACGGGACTTGCGCCAGTCCCCCTCGATATAGCTGATCGTTCCCGATGGTGCGGTTTCTACGGCCGCGACCCCGTTCAAGACCGGGTTACAATGGCTACCAAGCGAGAGGCTATCACTCTGCACCCAGTCCGCCTCAAAGCGTTCTAACAGTTCACTAAATTTCATTGCACAATTAGAGACAACAACAATGGCAGTTTCTCTCCAAAAAGGACAACGAGTTTCCCTCGAAAAAGTCGCCCCCGGACTCAAAGCCGCATTCATTGGCCTAGGCTGGGATGCGCGTTCCACCGATGGTCAACCCTTTGATTTGGATGCATCCATTTTCCTGCTGGATGCCAACGAAAAACTCCCGTCAGACCGCCATTTCATTTTTTACAATAACCTGACCAGTCCCGATCCTGACCAATCCGTGAAGCACATGGGCGACAACCTCACCGGAGCCGGAGAAGGAGACGACGAAGCGATGATCCTCGATCTGCGCAAAGTGCCCGAAAATGTACAAAAACTGGTCTTTACCGTCACCATCTACGACGCGCCCCAACGCGGTCAAAATTTCGGACAAGTTCACAACGCCTTTGTGCGCCTGGTGAATGTGGAAACCAAAGAAGAAGTGCTGCGCTACGACCTCGGCGAAGACTATTCCACGGAAACCGCGATGATTATGGCGGAAATCTATCGTAAAGATGGAGATTGGCGCATGAATGCCGTGGGGCAGGGCTATCAAGGGGGCTTGCAAGCGCTCCTCGATCGCTACAGTTAAGCCTGGTGCGGTTCGTCACTCCATTGATCGCCTGAGTCACTGGGCGATCGCTCCCATCCTCAGTGGTGGGAGTTCCGTATTTGTTCTCTCACCTTGAATCTTATGGGTATTAACCTCACCAAAGGGCAACGCATTTCCCTCGTTAAAGAAGCCCCCGGCTTAACCCGCGTCCTCTGTGGCCTGGGCTGGGATGTGGCGCAAAAATCCGGCGGTTTGATGCAGTTGTTCAAGAATTCGGCGGATCTGGATCTCGATGCGACGGTGCTCTGCCTCGATGCCCAGGAGAAATGTCGCACCCAAAATAATATTCCCAACGTGGTGTATTTCGGGAATTTGCGCCATCCCTCTGGTGCGATTACCCATTTAGGCGATAATTTAACCGGCGCGGGGGATGGCGACGATGAACAAATTATCGTGGATTTAAACCAAGTTCCGGCGGATATTCACACCCTGCTGTTTGTGGTGAATATTTATAAATGTCGCGATCGCAAACAAGACTTTAGCCAAGTCAACAACGCCTTCGTGCGCCTCGAAAACATGGACAATAAAACCGAAATTGCCCGCTAT
>CAZCWE010000141.1:1422-9388 GCA_964502285.1 uncultured Spirulina sp.
CTGATGGCGAAACTGTATCGTGAGGGGAATGGCTGGCAAATGGCCGCCCTCGGTGAAGGCATTCAGGTGAATGATCTCAAAGGAATCATCGCCCAGTATTAAGAAAACGCAAGAACCCGAACGCTGACCAGCATCATAGGTTAAGTATGGAGAGTCAGGCTTTATCGTCGTGATTATCCCGCGTGCGATCGCCGCCGGTCTGTGGTGCTCTGGCTCTTTCTGCCTTGATCATCCTTCCATCGTAAGTCCTAGCCAATGCCAGATCCTTCAACTCTAGACTCAGTGATTAAGAGTCCTGTGCTGATTGCTAATCAATCCACTGCCCCCGTAATTGTGGTGGGGTTGCCCCGCAGTGGCTCGTCCTACCTTGCCCATGTTTTATCCTGCTTAGAGGGCTGGTTTGTCTTTGATGATCTGTATCCGTATCAAAAAGCGTCAGCGTTGGGGATTTCAAGTCGGATGAACTTAGCCCAAAAGCCCAAACTGTTAAAAGAGTACATCAACTCGATTACCTGGCAATTACGGGCCAAAATTAAATTTGAGGAAAACTTTGATGTGCCAAATTTGACCTGGGATGACACCTTTGCTATGGAAGAGGCTCTCTGTACCGCCCTAGAAGGTCAAGACCCCCTCACCTGGCCCCAGGTGCTCGAAGAATGGATCACCCGCCTCACCCTCCATTCCCAAAAGCAACGCTGGGGCTATAAAACCCCCCAGGATTTTCTACATATGGATGAGTTGGTGAAGGTGTTTCCGGGGGCGCGGTTTGTCTATATTTTGCGCGATCCTCGGAAGATGATGCGATCATTTAAAAGCCTGCCACGGGTGAAGACCCAGGGCACGCAGGACGGGGAATCGCGCCAATATCATCCGGTTGTCTATTCTCTCTACTGGAAAAAATCCTACGAGGCGGTGCAGTCGTTTATTGAGCGCGATCGCGCCCCCGTGGAAACGATTAAATTTGAAGACCTGGTGAAAACGCCCGAAGCAGTCGCCGATCGCCTCGCTCGCTTTTTAGATACCCAAGTGGTGGGGAATGTGGTGCTCGAAAAAGGCAATTCCTCCTCAGATCAAGGGAAAACCAAAGACCTCACCGCCACAGAAGTGTTTATCTGTGAAAAGGTTGCCGGAGCTAGTATGCAAGCAGCGGGCTATTCTCTCTCGAACGCATCCCCAAAAGTGGGCGATCTTTTTGATTTGCTCAACACATCATTGATCTTTGCCACCTATCAATTACAACGGATGGTGAAAGACCCCAAAGCTCGCACCTCAATTTTGAGTTTCCTCAAAAGTTTAATCACGAAAAAGAAATAATTTTGGCGAGTAAGGGGCAATGATTCGACTGTTGATTGTGGATGATCAATCGATTGTGCGGGAGGGGTTAAAAAGTTTGCTCCAAGCCCAGCCCGATCTTGAGGTGGTGGGCTTGGCAGAACAGGGACAGATGGCCGTTGAACAAGCGATCGCCCTCCGGCCCGATGTGGTGCTGATGGATATTCGGATGCCGATTATGGACGGGGTCGCGGCAACCCAGGCGTTGCAGGCCCAAGCACCGGAGATCAAGATTTTAGTCTTGACGACGTTTGACGATGATGAGTCCGTGAGTCGGGCGATCCGGGCGGGGGCGCAGGGCTATTTGTTGAAGGATACGCCGTCGGATGAGTTGGCCGAAGCAATTCGAGCGGTGCAGCGGGGCTATAGCCATCTGGGGCCCGGCCTGCTCGATAAGATGATGGCCCATGCTGAACCCCCTGCACCCCAACCCCCGCCGGAATTGGCCCAACTCACGCCGCGAGAATTGGAAGTGCTGGCATTATTGGGCGAGG
Source organism: uncultured Spirulina sp. (assembly GCA_964502285.1). Classification (GTDB taxonomy): domain Bacteria; phylum Cyanobacteriota; class Cyanobacteriia; order Cyanobacteriales; family Spirulinaceae; genus Spirulina. The sequence continues at coordinate 3,249 of CAZCWE010000141.1, forward strand.
GCTACAGCAATCGAGAAATTGCCACGGCGCTCTATATTTCTGAGCGGACGGTGAAGAACCACGTTACCCATGTGTTAGGGCGGCTTCAGTTGCGCGATCGCACCCAAGCCGCCCTCTTTGCTGCCCAGTTTCTCCGCTAGGGCCTTAATTGATTTGGAAAATAAATGTCACCTTGTCTTCTTTACCGAGGGCAATGCGATCGCCCGCCCGCAAGCGATGGCGATTGCCCGGCAGCAGCGGCGAATGGTTAATATAGGTTCCGTTAGAACTGCCCACATCTTCAATGTAGTAGGCATCCCCCTCCATGCGAATATCGGCGTGAACCCGCGACACGATCGCCGAATCCGGGAATCCCGACACATCAATATCCGGCGGAATCGGCCCGCCCGGCTTGCCCATGTGAATCACCGCTAAATTTTGCGGCAGTTCGATCGGCGCATTGGTTTGCACATGGAGCAACTGAGCCGTTTGGAGTTGCAGTTGGGTGGCCGCACTGCCAGCCGGAGCAGGCGGGGGCGGAGGCGGGGGAGCATCCGGGACAGGCGGCGGTGGGGGAAAATCGGGGGGATTACTACTGAGATCCGGTGTCGGGTCTGGGAATTCCAATTCGGGAACCTCTAACTCAGGAACCTCCAAATCAGGCGGCAGATCCGGCAAGGGTGGCGGGGTGTTTTCTTCGTTGGTCATAGTGGGAATGCTGGTCGCTTGTAAACTGAAACCACACTGGCCACAAAAGCTCGCATCAGACTGCACCGAAGTGCCACAGTTCGGGCAAGATGTGGTGCTAGGGAGAGGGGTGTAGCAGGCTTCGCATTGCGTTGCCCCCTCTGGATTTTGGTGACTACAGTTCGGACAAACAATCATAGGGTGTACATAGGAGGGTGAAGAAACCAAATCAAAATTGAGGCGTTCTGTCTCTTACTACGATGGTGTTGATTCACATTTCCGGACGTGGGCAATGGCTGCCTTGCTCAGGGTTAGCATTCCGGTGATGACTCGAACGGATCATTTGGCTTACGCCCTCAATCTTAATCGGGGACATTAGCCCAAGGGAGCCCTGGGGGGGAATGGTAAGAAAAATTTACGGGGTGTCGGGGAGGGTAACCCCTGCGGCGGCGGCGTTGTCTAACAGCCAGATGGCCTCACCAGCCGGTTGAACAAGGCGCGAGGGGTATTGGTTGGCATCGCTTTCGGGGGCAAAGACGTGATTCAGGGCGGTTTGCTTGTTGGCCCCGGCGACGAGGAAGAGGATCAGTTTGGCGCGATTGAGAATCGGGACAGTGAGGGTGAGCCTGGGTTGACCGTCTTTATTGCCGACGGTGACGGCGCGATCGCACACTTGCAACGCCTCAGTGTGGGGAAAGAGCGAAGCGGTATGACCATCATCACCCATGCCCAGCAGAATGATGTCAAATTGTGGGAATTTCTCGCCCGACGGTGGGAAAAAGTCGAGGATTTCTTGGTTATGGTGGGCGGCATCGGTGGCGGGGTCGCCGCTTTGGGTGGGCATGGGGTGGATATTTTCGGGGGGAATCGGCACATGATCCAGCCAGGCGGCCCGGGCCATGCCTTCATTACTGTCGGGATGATCCGCCGGGACGTAGCGTTCATCGCCCCAAAAAATATGTAGACGCTCCCAGGGTAGATCCTGCTGGGCGATCGCAGCATACAGAGGCTTTGGGGTGCTCCCCCCGGCGAGGGCGATGGTACAGCGGTCTTGGTGGGCGAGGGTCTCACGGATGCGATCGCAGATTAACGCTTCACCCCGCGCCACAATCGCCGCTTTATCCGTCAACACTTCAATGATTCGAGTCATAAATATCTCAACCAACAGAGTACAGCTTTAGCCTAGAAGGACTCCCTTCCCCCGTCCCTAAACTTTAGTGATTTCTTCGGAAGTGGAGCGAGGTCAGGGCAGGGAGCGCGATCGCCCTAGGACGACACGGTACAATAAAAAGAGCCGACTGAATCACTGATGCGGGCACATCATCACTAAGTCCGTAACCCTACTGTTTTTAGGGAATTCTTTGAGTCTGAACGGATCGAAAATTTGTTGATATTCGTGAATTTACTGTTGGTGTTCGACAAATAAACACGGTAAAAAATCTTAATTACTAGACACAGTACTCAAAATACAGTATTTAATCCTTGACAAGAATTTCTGAGGTGATCTTTATGGTTTTTGTCTCCCGTGTCAGGTTTTAGCACCATCTACCCTTAACGCCGCATGACTCCTTCCCATCCCTGTGCCTGTACACCAGAGACCTTCATGCCCTACCTGGAGCGCTATGCCGCCCAGAATTTGACAGGTTGCCTCCGGATTACTTTTACGCCAGTCGTTACCATTGATCTGTATTTCAACCTGGGGCGTTTTGCTTGGGTCACAGGGGGCATCCATCCGATCCGACGATTAAAGCGACAGTTGACGCGCCATTGTGCGGATGCCATGGTCAACCCGGTTCAGCTTCGTCCTGAAGATCGGACAGCGAACTGGGGCTATAATCTGCTGCTGATGTTGATGCGCCGGGGACTCGTCAATCAACCGACGTTGAATGAACTGATCCGGTCGATCACGCTCGAAGTGCTGTTTGACCTATGGCAAGAGTTCACCCTTCAACCCCATACCCAGCGTCCGCCGGTCTCCTTAACCGAGCACCCCGGTGCGCGTCCGTCCGAACGGGGAATCCTACCGGCTCAGTCCACGCTTCACATCCAATCCTTAGTCACTGAATCCTTAACCCAATGGCAGAGTTGGCAACAAGCTAACTTAACCCGTTGCTCTCCGAACCTGGCCCCCCGCATCCTCAACCCTCAAGCCTTGGCTCAAGCGGTATCCTCCCCCGTGTATCAAAATTTTTCGCGCTTGATGAATGGTCAGCGATCGCTCCGGGATATTGCCGCTGTGATGCAACAAGATCCGTTACGGGTGGCGCGATCGCTCAGCCCCTACATCCAGCAGCGGCTCCTCGGCGTTGGCCCCATCAGCGATCTGCCGATCTCGGCATTATTTGCCCCCGTCACCCCATCAAATCCTGCCCCGTCGAATCCCGCCCCATCAAATCCTACCCCGTCGGACACTGCCCCCCTGGTTGCCTGCATTGATGACAGTCCCCACCTCTGCCACCTGATGGGGGAACTTCTCACCGATGCTGGGTATCGATTTTTACCCATTAACGACCCGCTCAAGGCGTTGCCGCTTTTGATTCAGCACCGGCCAGAGGTGATCTTCCTTGATTTGATGATGCCGATCGCCAATGGTTATGAAATTTGCGCCCAAATTCAACGGGCGTCAACGCTGAAAAATACCCCTGTGGTGATCCTGACGGCTCAGGATGGTGTGGTGGATCGCGTCCGAGCGAAACTCGTGGGAGCCACCGCTTTTCTCAGCAAACCGATCGATTCAGCCCAAGTGTTAAGCGTCCTCAAACAATTCACCGATACCGCGATGCCCACTTAGGTTGCATCACAGTTCGTAACAGTTCCCGGACTCTCGCTGCCAAAACGAAAGCACCCCTCTAAAATAACTCTAGGTGCTGACAATTTTGTTGTTTCAATACTTGCTGACTCTGCCGACTCACGGGGAATGCCGCTATGACTGCTACATCTTCTAATCCCTACAGCACATCTGCGAACAGTGCTGCACCGCCGAACTCGGCAGCCGCTCCCCCCTCGCTCGAACAGCCCTTCCGCGAAATGCGTCAACAGGGGGTTCAGTTGCGATCGGCGTTGCGGGCAGCGAAGGATCGGGACTCGTTATTGGCGATCGCCGTCGAACAGATCCGCCTCCAACTCCAAGCCTCGCGGGCATTGATCTACCAATTCACCACCGCATCCCAAGGCACGGTGATCGCCGAACACCTCGAACGGGGTTGGACACCCACCTACAGCGAAACCCTACCGGCTACCTTTTTCGGGGTCGATACCCAAGGCGAATACGATCAGCAGGACGTGGTCAGCATTAAATATGTGGCCACCACGGATGTCACCCCCTATCAATTGCAACTGTTGGAAAAGTATCAGGTGCGATCGAGTGTGAGTGTGGTGATTCGGGTGCGGAACGAGGCGTGGGGTCTCTTGGTGGTGCAGCAATGTAATGAAGTGCGCCCTTGGTTGCAGCAGGATATGGTGCTGCTCGAACAAGGGGCCGCCGTCCTGGCGGCTCAGTTGATCGGCTACGAAGTGGACGCAGAACAACAGCAGCAACTCCAGCGCGATGAAATTGTCCAAAAGGTGAGCGATCGCATTCGCCGCTCCGTCGATCTTAAAACCATTTTCCAAACCACCACCCAAGAACTCCGCCAACTCCTCAAGGCGGATCGCGTCGCCCTCTACCGCTTTAACCCCGATTGGACAGGGCAATTTGTCGCGGAATCCGTAGGCGCGGGCTGGATTTCGCTGCTGCAAACGCCCCCTGATCCGGATCTGCTGCGGGACAATAGCGAAAATTGCAATCTCAACATCATGGCCGGGGGCCGGGGCGGCAATGTGTCCGTGGGGGAGGTGCGCGATACCTACCTCGAACGCACCCAAGGCGGTCTCTACAGCCGGGGCGAAAAGTTGCGGGTGGTCAATGATGTCTATGCCAAAGGGTTTCCGGGCTGCTATTTAGAATTGCTCGAACGCATTCAAGCCCGGGCCTATCTGACTGTGGGCGTGTACCAAGGCGGGCAACTGTGGGGCTTGCTGGCCACCTATCAATGCAGCGGCGAACGGACGTGGCGGGATTGGGAAATCCGGATCGCAAGCCAACTAGCCGATCAGTTGGGGGTGGCGTTGCAACAGACCGCGAACCTCCGCCAACGGGATCAGCAGGCCGAACAACTCAAGCAGGCCATTGAACGGGAGCGGGCGATCGCCAACGTTAACGACAAGATCAAACAGTCCCAAGACCCGGAAACGATTTTCCGCACGGCGGTGAATGAGGCGCGGCGGCTGTTGCAGAGCGATCGCGTCGCCATCTATCGGTTTAACGCCGATTGGAGCGGCACGTTTATCGCCGAATCCGTGGGGAGTGAATGGAAAGCCCTCCTCAATGCCCAAGTGGCCGATGAGCGGATTTTAGAAGGCACAGACAGCAACATTAACAGCGAAGGCTGCACGATCAAGGACATGAAGGTGCGGCAATTGGCCACCCTCGATACCTATCTGAAAGACACAAAAGGCGGGGCCTATCGCAAAGGGGAACAGTTCCGCGTCAGCAATGATGTGTACAACTCCAAATTCCCGGCGTGCTATCTCCAACTGCTCGAAAGTTTCCAAGCCCGCGCCTATATCAATGTGCCGATCTTCCTTGAGGATCAGCTCTGGGGATTGATGCCCTGCTATCAATGCTCCGGGCCGCGGGAGTGGACGGATGATGAAATTAAGTTGATGGTGAATTTGGGGTCGCAGTTGGGGATTGCGCTGCAACGGGCGGCCTCCCTCGAAGCGGCCAAGGCCCAAGCGCGTCGCCTCGAAGCCGCCGTGGAACGGGAGCGGGCGATCGCTAACGTCAGCGAAAAAATCAAACAGTCCCAAGAGCCGGAAACGATTTTCCGCACCGCCGTTGATGAAGCACGGAAGTTGTTGGGGAGCGATCGCGTCGCCATCTACAAATTCAACCCCAACTGGACGGGCAACTTCATCGCCGAATCCGTCAATCCCGGCTGGAAATCCCTCCTCAATGCCCAAGTCGTTGATGAAACGATTCTCACGGGCACGGATAGCAACATCAACAGCGACGGCTGCACGATTAAAGACATGAAAGTGCGGCAATTAGCGACCTTGGACACCTACCTCAAGGACACGAAAGGCGGGGCCTATCGCAAGGGGGAACAGTTCCGGGCCAGTAATGATATCTATGCCTCGAAATTTCCCGACTGTTATATCCAACTGCTCGAAAGTTTCCAAGCCCGCGCCTACATCACCGTGCCGATTTTCCTCAAGGAAAAATTGTGGGGTTTGATGCCCTGCTATCAATGTTCCGGGCCACGGGAATGGACGGATGAGGAAATCACGCTGATGGTGAATTTAGGCTCTCAGTTGGGGATTGCCCTGCAACGGGCGGCGGATCTCGAAGCGGTCAAAGCCCAGGCGCAGAAACTCCAAGAAGCCCTCGAACGGGAACGCGCCTTGGCGAAGGTGAGCGACAAGATTAAAGA
>CAZCWE010000142.1:0-9380 GCA_964502285.1 uncultured Spirulina sp.
TGTCAACGGAGACAGCGGGGAAATTTCTAATGCCTGCGACAAAACATTACCGTTGCGCCCCTCACAGTTCCGCGACTAAACGCTGCCAGGCCGCTTGTGGGTCGGGAGCTTGGGTAATCGGGCGACCCATGACCAGATAGCTGGCCCCGGCTTGAAAAGCTTGGGCGGGGGTCATCACCCGTTGTTGATCGCCCGCTGTGGCCCAACTGGGCCGCACCCCCGGACAGACCAGCAGAAAATCCGGCCCGCAGACCTGGCGGAGTTGGGCGGCTTCGTGGGGCGAGCAGACAATGCCGGGCACACCGGCCGCTTGAGCCAGCAGGGCCAGTTTGAGGACGTATTCCGGTAATTCAATCGACACATGGAGATCAAAGGCTAGATCGCGGGCGTTGAGGCTGGTGAGGAGGGTGACGGCCAGGAGTTTGAGGCTGGACTCGGACACTGCGGCCGCCGAGGCTTTGAGGGCGGCTTGACCAGCGGGGGCATGGAGGGTGAGAAAATCCACGTCGTAGGCCGCTTGCACCGATCGCACCGCCCCGGCCATGGTGTTGGGAATATCATGAAGTTTCAGATCCAGAAAAATCCGCTTCCCTCGGCGGTTCAACTCGGCCAAAACCTCCGGGCCCGCTGCGATAAAAAGCTCTAGACCGACTTTCCAAAACCCCACCTCCGGGAGTTGATCGAGCAGATCAAAGGCTTCGCCCAACCCTGGCACATCTAACGGCACAATAATGCGATCGCTTAAACTCATTACCCTAATCTCCCGTGATCTATAGAACGAGGCGGATAAACTTTTTCTTCCCCATCTGAAGCACCTTACCATCGAGGTCTTGGGGCGTGGCGAATTCTAAATTGACATCGGTGATGCGATCGCCCTCTAGACGCACCGCGCCCCCCTGGATTTGCCGCCGCCCCTCGCCACTGCTCTGACACAACCCCGTTGCCCCCAGCAGATAAAACACCTTCACCGGAAACTCCACCGTTGCCAAACTGAACTCCGGCACGGCATCGCCGCCCGCCTGGTTGCCTTGGATCAACGCTTGGGCGGCGGCTTGGGCAGCCTCGGCAGCGGCGGGGCTGTGGTATTGCCCCACCACATCCAAGGCCAGTTGCTTCTGAGCCGTGCGGGGATTGTCCGGCAACTGGTCTAAGTCGGCGTTGGTGAGTAGCTCAAAATATTGCTTCAGCAGGGCATCGGGGGTTTTTTCCAGTTTGGAATACATCGTCAGGGCATCTTCGGTCAGTCCCACATAGTTATTGAGGGACTTCGACATTTTATTCACCCCATCAAAGCCCAACAGCAACGGCAACAGAAGGCAAAATTGCGGCGCTTGCCCAAATTGCCGTTGCAAATCTCGCCCCACAAGCAGGTTGAATTTTTGATCCGTGCCGCCCAATTCCACATCGGCATTGACCGCTACGGAATCATAGCCCTGCATCAAGGGGTACATGAATTCATGGAGATAGATCGGATTTTCTTTTTTGTACCGCTCCGCAAAGCCTTCTTTGGCCAACATTTGCCCCACGGTCATCGTGGCCAGGAGTTCTAAAATTTCTTTTAAATCCAGTTGCCCCAACCACTCGGAGTTGTAGCGAATTTCTAACCGGCCGGGGGTGTCAAAATCCAGGATGGGTCGCAGTTGATCGAGGTAGGTTTGGGCGTTGCTTTTGACCTGTTCGGGGGTTAATTGGCGGCGCACTTCTGACTTGCCGGTGGGGTCGCCAATTTGCGCGGTGAAGTCGCCAATAATCACCACGGCGGTATGTCCGGCATCTTGAAAGGCGCGCAGTTTACGAAACGGGATACTGTGGCCCAAATGCAGGTCAGACCCGGTGGGATCAACGCCAAGCTTGACGCGGAGGGGGCGATCGCACTGTTGCAACCGCGCGATGAGTTGGGCATCGGGATCATGAGAATCAGGATCATGGGGAAAAATTTCCTGAGTGCCGCGCTGTAGCCATTGAAAATCTGGATTGGAAGTCACCGGAGGCATGGGGGTGTAGAGTACAGGTTGACAGAACGTGGGCGAAGCGAAAGGATGCGATTCAAACAGCAGAATTTTCAGAACATGGGACGCAAACTTTAAAGTCTTGATCCGATGTGCAAAAATCCTGTAATGTTTAACGCCAATCCCCAGCATCTAACGATAAGATACAGTGAGTAAACGGGCCAACCTTGAAAAAATGGGGGTCTTGTGTTAGCTCCAAGGCAAGGTCAGGGCAGCGATCGCTGTTGTCCAGCGGTTTGCTGAGAGGAAAGTCCATTGAAAGATTCATCGTTGAGTGAGGAAGTGAAATAACCGTGGCGACTAGCACTGTTCGGAAAAAGCAGGACTCGAAAAATCCCCGTTCTACCCCTGACAACTTTTTACTTGGGGTTGCTAAAGTCGCCGGTGGAACCGTTCTCGGCATCACCATGCTCAGTAGCTCCATCATTGCCGGGGGCCTTGTGGGTCTCGCGATCAGTTTTCGTAATCTCCCGGATGTACGGGTACTCAAGAACTTTGCCCCCACCGAAACCACCTACATCTACGATGTGAAGGGCAAAATTCTCGACAGCCTCCACGGTGAGCACAACCGCGAAGTGGTCCCCCTCGAACGGATTTCCCCCAACCTCAAACGCGCCGTCCTCGCCATCGAAGATAGCCATTTCTACCTCCACGATGGCATCAACCCCAACAGCATCGGCCGCGCCCTAGTGGCCAACTGGCGCAGTGGTGGCGTTGTTGAGGGGGGATCAACGATCACCATGCAGTTGGTGAAAAATCTCTTTTTGTCGCGCGATCGCACCATCTCCCGCAAACTCGCCGAAGCCGTCCTCGCCATCCGCATCGAGCAGATCTTCGCCAAAGACCACATCCTTGAGATGTATCTCAACAACATCTACTGGGGTCACAACAGCTACGGTGTCGAAACCGCTGCCCAAAGCTATTTCAAAAAATCCGCTGCTGATCTCAACCTGGCCGAAGCCACCGTCATGGCGGGCCTGATCCAAGCCCCTGAAGACTACAGCCCCTTCATCGATTACCAAGAAACCAAACGCCGCCAAAGCCTCGTCCTCTCCCGGATGGAAGAACTCGGCTGGATCACCGCCGCCGAAGCCCAAGAAGCCCGCACCACGCCGCTGCTGATCGGGCAACCCACCGCCTGGAAAACCAGCGAACTCCCCTACATCACCGAAGCCGTTGTCGGGGAACTCCAGCGCCGCTTTGGTGAAGATGCCGTCCTCCAAGGTGGGATGCGGGTTCAAACCACCGTTGACTATGGCTTCCAGCGCATGGCCGAAGAAAACGTCGCCGAAGCCCATCGCCGGCTGCGGGGCCGGGGCCTCTACGCTGACCAAGTGGCCCTGGTTGCCGTTGATCCCCGCACCCACTTTGTCAAAGCCCTCGTCGGCGGGGTGAATTACAAAGAAAGCCAATTTAACCGGGCGATTCAATCCCTCCGTCAACCCGGCTCCGCCTTCAAGCCCTTCGTTTACTACACCGCCTTTGCCAGCGGCAAATACACCCCCTATTCCGTCGTTGAAGATACCCCGGTGAAATACCGCGATGGGTCAGCGTACTACGAACCCCAAAACTATGGGGGCAGTTTTGCGGGGGCAATGTCCGTGCGGGATGCCCTGATTCAGTCTCGGAATATTCCGGCGGTGAAATTGGGTCAAGCCGTGGGCATTGATAAAGTGATTGAAATCTGTCGCACCTTGGGGATTAAAAGCCCCCTTGATCCAGTGGTCTCGCTGCCTTTGGGGTCGATTGGGGTCACGCCGATGGAAATGGCGGGAGCTTACGCCACCTTTGCCAGTAATGGTTGGCATTCTGAACCAACAATCATCGTGCGGGTTACGGATAGCAGTGGCAATGTGATTCTGGACAATACCCCCAAGCCGCGCTTAGTGCTTGACCCGTGGGCGGTGGCCTCGTTAACCTCGTCTCTGCAAGGTGTTGTCCAAGGGGGCGGCACAGCACCCCAGGCTAATCTGGGCCGCCCGGCGGCTGGGAAGACCGGTACCACCACTTCAGAGCGGGATGTGTGGTTTGTGGGCTATACACCTCAACTTTCGACGGCGGTATGGATTGGTAATGATAACTATCGGCCCTTGGGTTCAGGGGTAACGGGTGGGGGCTATGCGGCTCCGATTTGGCGTGATTTCATGCGTGAAGCCCTGAAAAATGAGCCGGTGTTGCAGTTCCCGGCTGCCTCGAAATTCCCCCGCCCGAAGAGTTAACGGATCGGATGGGTGCGGTTGCTCTCTCTTAGCGGGTATTCTGTCCGCTGCTGTATGCCATGCAAACCCTGAAGCTCCAAGGATTGTTTAACGCCCGTTTTTTGCAAAATTTCCTGCCGATTCCAGCGACGAATCGACTGGCGCGATCGCAACGAGTCCCGAATTTTCTCTTGCCGGATGTGGCGAATCGGACAACGGTGCAGCTTTCGGAATGGGTGGGAAAACATCCGGTTTTGCTGGATTTCACGCGCATTTTCACCGAAAACCACTATTGCCCCCTGTGCTATCCCCATATTGTGGAATTAAATCAGCAGTATGATGCTTTTGCGGCGCGGGGAATTGCGGTGTTGATGGTGGCGAGTACGGATACGCGCCAGAGTCAGCGGGTGGTGCAGGATTTGGGGCTCAAAATGCCGCTGCTGAGTAATCCGAGTTGTGATGTGTTTCGGCTGTTCGAGACGGGGCAGGCCTTGGGTGCGCCGCTGCCGGCTCAGTTTGTGATCGATTTGGAGGGACGGTTACACGCGAAGCATTTGTTTTCGTTTTTGGAGCCCAATGCATCGATCGCTAAGTTGCAAACGTGGTGCGACCAAACGTTAACCCGCCCCGTGGCTCCCATCGCTGCCGGGGCGCACCCAGAGGGCAAGGGCGATCAAGAAGGTGATGCCGAGTAGTCCGGCGATGGGGTTGCGATCAATGCCGGTGACCCAGGGCGGGACGCGATCGCGGTATTCCACCAATTGCCCGACGTTGATAATGTAGTAGCCCCAGACGAGGCCGCCGTGGAGACCAATGGCAAAGCCAAGGCGGTTTTTGGCGCGGCGTTTGGCCCAAACGAGGATCGCGCCGAGGAGGGTGAGGCTAGGGAATTGGGGAAAGGTGCGGATCATCTCCTCAACGGGTTTGAGGTAGTGGGCGATCGCAAACAAGACTGCGCTACTCCACAACGCCACCGGAGGGGAATAGTCGGTTTCGAGTTCATCAAGCAGCCAGCCCCGAAACACAAATTCCTCGGCCAGCCCCACCCCTAAGGCCACCCCAAGGCCTTCAATCATTACCCGCACCACATGATTGGCGGTGACAAACTCCACCCACCCACAGGCCGCCATCGTCAGGAAGAGGGCGATCGTCATCCCCACCCCCAACGCCAAACCGTGGAGGCAATAGAGGCTATTGTGTCGCGTCCAGACCAAACCGTAATAGGCAAAGGGGCGATCGCGCTTCTTCACTCGTCGCCCCCAGAACCAAACCAGAATAAAAAACTCGCTAAACAACAGCCCCATCGTGGCGATCGTTTCGGTGTTGGGGTCAGAACGGAGCAGAAGATGCAACGGCAACGCCAGGGGAATCCAGATCACCGCCAATCCCAACAGAAACACTCCCACGCGCCAGAGAACGGGGAGTGCGGCAATTTTTGTATAGGGTAATGTCACCAAAATCTATTCGTCGGGCTCAATACTGCTACTCAAACCGTGATTTTGCAGGGTTTCGCAATAGAACTCTGCGTGTTCAAAGGCACAGGTAATCACCAACGCCACGCCGCTGTTGTGGGCTTCCATCATAATGCTGACGGCTTGGGGTTGGGTGAGACTCGGCACGGTTTGCATGAGGGTCTGCACCACGTATTCCATCGAGTTGAAGTCATCATTATGGAGGAGCACGCGATAACGGGGAGCGGGTTTGCGCACCGTTGATGCGTCTTTGACCACAGAGGGCCGATCTAGAATTTCTGTAGACATAGTTATACACCTCCTGTGAGTCGGGGGTTAATAATGGCAGGCAAAATAATTGAGATCATGAAAAAACTCTGTACAATTTTATCGAAGAAACCCGAATTGGGAAGGCGAGATCACCGATCCTCCGGGGTGCTGCGGTGGACTCGCGATGTGCAGCATGAGAATAATCTGCTCGGATTACTTTTGATACCCTAACAGGTATACCCTTGGCATTTCGTCATGGTTCTGCTGCATCGCCTAACCAAACCGTTGATCACCATCAAGATGAGGAGCGATTTTACGTTATGACCGGCCCCCTACAGTCCTTCGGTTCATCGCGATCTCAACCGGCTTCCTACTCGCCCCATTTGGTGGCGGATTTGTTTGATACGATTCATCACCTTAAACAGCAGGTACAGGTCGTGCCGAACAAGGCTGCGCCGTTATCGGTGGTGCGGGCGCATGACCTCCCGACCCAAACCCCGACGGTGATGGCTGCGATCGCCCAACTCGAAGCCAAACTCAACGCCTACACCGAAGCAACCCAAACCCAAATCGAAGCCAGCGAAGCCCGGATGGAGCGGCAATTGCAGGCAATCCGGCAGCAACTTCTCCTCGTCCTCGGAGATTTAGATACCCATGTGGCGGATCAGGTGCGCGAGGCGATCGCCCCGCTGCAAGTGGAACAGACCACCCTCGCCCAACAAGTGGAAACCGTGGCGCAGGAGGTGGCGGTTCATCACTACGACCTGCTCGATGTGCAAACCCAACTCACCCACCATATCGACTACACCGAAGACCGCCTCGACCAGCAGCAAGACGGGTTTCATAAACTCCTGGTGGTGGGGGTAGCGATCGCCCTCGGCTGCCTCGCGTTACCCATCGCCCTGCAATGGAAGACGACCCACATTCCCCCCAGCACCCAATCCGCCGCCGAAATACTCCCGACCCCCGCTCTCACGTCTCCCATCGGCCGGGAAGGCAACGGTGTAGAATAAAACCTGCACGGGTAAAATTCAGTAGTGATGTACCACGTTAATCATCTTGAGAGTACCCTGAAGGAATTTTTTGGGTACGATAGCTTCCGACCGGGACAACGGGACATTATTGAGGCGGCGCTGCAAAAGCGCGATCTGCTGGCGATTATGCCCACAGGAGCCGGGAAATCCCTGTGCTTCCAATTGCCAGCCCTGTTACAGCCGGGGTTAATGGTGGTGGTGTCGCCGCTGATTGCCCTGATGCAGGATCAGGTGGATGCTTTGGTGGATAACGGTATCGGGGCGACCTTTTTGAACAGTAGTTTGGATCGGGAGGCGATGCGATCGCGCCAAAGCGACATCCTCAGCGGCAAAATCAAACTGCTCTACGCCGCCCCCGAACGCTTGGTCAATGACAACTTTTTACCCTTTTTGGATCACGTCAACGCGACGGTGGGGATCAGCGGATTTGCCATCGATGAAGCCCATTGTGTTTCGGAATGGGGCCATGATTTTCGCCCGGAATATCGCCGCCTGAATTTTCTGCGCCAGCGTTACCCCGATATCCCGATGCTGGCCTTCACCGCCACCGCCACCGCCCGCGTCCAGCAGGATATTCTCTCCCAACTCCGTCTCCAGCAACCCCACCGCTACCTCGCCAGTTTTAACCGCCCCAACCTCTATTACGAAGTCCGCAAACGGGAAAAAAAGAGCTACGGCCAACTGCTCCAATCGATCCGCGAACAGCAGGGCGGATCGGGAATTATCTACTGCATTAGTCGGCGCAAGGTGGATGAGGTGGCGGCTCGGTTGCAGCGCGATCGCATCGCCGCCCTGCCCTATCACGCGGGCCTCGATGCCCAACAACGGGCCGAAAACCAAACCCGCTTCATCCGCGATGATGTGCAAATCATCGTCGCCACGATCGCCTTCGGCATGGGGATCAATAAACCCGATGTGCGGTTTGTGTTTCACTACGAACTGCCCCGCAACCTCGAAGGCTACTACCAAGAGTCCGGCCGGGCGGGCCGGGATGGCGAACCCTCCAACTGCATTCTCTTCTTCAGCTTTGCCGATATTCCCCGCCTCGAATACCTCATCGACCAAAAACCCGACGACACCGAACGCCGCATCGCCCGCCAACAGATGCAACAAGTCCTCGACTATGCCGAAGGCACGGACTGCCGCCGCACGATTCAATTGGGCTATTTTGGCGAGCAGTTTCCCGGCGATTGTGGCGGCTGTGATAACTGCTGTAACCCGCCGCCGATTGAGGATTGGACGGTGGAGGCGCAGAAGTTTCTCTCCTGTGTGGCCCGCTGTCAGCAACGCTTTGGAACGTCCCATATCGTTGATGTGCTGCGGGGATCGCAAAATCAAAAGGTGAAAAAATACGGTCACGAGCGCCTCTCCACCCACGGCATCGGCAAAGACCACAGCGCCGAAGAGTGGAAAATGCTGGTGCGATCGCTCCTCCATCAAGGCCTTGTCAATGAAACCACCGATGGCTTTCGGGTCTTGTTTCTCAATGACAAAAGCTGGGAAGTATTGCGCCATCAGCGATCGGTGAAGATTGCCGTGCCGCGTCGCAGCGGAGGACGGGCGATCGCACAAACGAGCGACACTGCGATCGCCGCCGAACTCCTCTTCGACGAACTGCGCCATCTCCGCAAACAACTCGCCGATGAACAGAACGTGCCGCCCTACGTCATTTTTCCCGACTCCAGCCTACGTGCCATGGCCCAACAGCAACCCACGACGCTCAACCAATTCGGCGGCGTGTCCGGGGTCGGTGCTGTGAAGCTGCAACGCTACGGCCAAACTTTTGTAGACCGCATCTGCCAATTTCTCGCCCTGCAACCCCACCCCCCAGACACCCCCACCATCCAACCCCAGGATGGCCTGACCGATACCCAAGCCCACACCCTCCACCTCTACCGCCAAGGTCTCACCGTGGCGGAAATTGCCGCCCATCGGAATCTGCGCAACACAACGATTATTCGCCATCTCAGCGAATCCATTGAAGCTGGGGAACCCATAGATCTCGATCGCCTCGTGCCCCCTGAACGCCAAGCCGAGATCTTAAAAGTGATGCCAACGCACGGCGATCGCAGCCTCACCCAAATCCGCGAACATCTCGGCCCCGACTACAGTTTTGATGAAATTCGTCTCGTGCGCGGTGTGTGGCGACAACAACAGCAAGCGTTTTGACCCCCTCATCTCACATGCTCAATAAAGAAGATCGTCTTTTGGGTCAGCAGTGCGACAGAATTCACCGATTTAAAAGTATTGGTTGTATTCCATGAATTATTTTAGGGTGTGGGCTGGTTGATCAAGGGGTGCGATCGCACCCCTGCAAATTACAGCAGTGGACAAGTTTGTTGGGACATTTAATTCAGCGCACCCTGAGGGTCGTCGTTGGCGAAGCCTTCCGTAGGAATTAGGGTAAGCGGCCGGGCT
>CAZCWE010000143.1:0-9360 GCA_964502285.1 uncultured Spirulina sp.
AGAGTGCGAAGAAGTTATGGGAATCGATTCCCGAAAGTTGGCAAAGAAGTTGTGTAGTCTACACGGATGGTTTAGAGTCATATTGTGAAGCAATTCCCAAAGAGATTCATCAACCGAAGACTAAAGAGAAGAGTGAAACCAATCACATCGAGAGATTCAACAATACGCTAAGGCAAAGATGCTCACGGTTGGTGAGGAAAGGATTATCATATTCTAAGAAGTTTTTTAATCATGAAGGAGCATTATGGTATTTTATACACCATTATAATGCAATTATTGATGCTACTTGATGAAGTAATTCACTACTTCTTTACCACTACCTGATTTTGGGCTCTTCGGCATTTAGTGTGGTAGAAATCGGCGAAACCATGTTACGACACGACTTTTTGGCAATTTTCATGCCGGATGAAACCTTCAGAAAGATCGAATCCGCATACAGCAAGGTTTTTGAGGTTCGGATTCTGATTGAATTACACACCAAGTACCGAAGAGCATGATTTTGTGCTGTTACTTGCTGTGATGGCATACGACTATTTATTGGTTTTGCTTGGAATATTATTATTTATGTTTACAAAAACTCCTAAAAACAGAATTAAAAACATCATCAAATAATCATATCCGGTTCTACTATTAAGAATATCAAATGCATGAAATAGGATCGTTTTTTTTGTCCATATATAATGATTTAAGCATGTATAGTAATACACATGATCTTGTGGAAAAGGTATAGTAGGGCATATATTATCTAATTCAAATAACACACCTTCCATACTGGGACTTATAAGCGCAGCAATATTTGCTAAAGAACCAACAAAAAATATAGATAACCATATTATTAAATTAATTCTAGATTTATTGAAGTACTCAACTATTTGGGTAATTTCTGAAGTAAAAGAGTAAAATAACAAAGCGATAATACTTGGTATCCATGGAATCATTAATCGAGGACCCCATGCATGCCAACCAAATGGTGCCCACCAGAGCGCTGCACCTAATGTTATGAGAACTGGAAAGGTTATTATAATAATCAAGCTTTTGAGATCAATTATTTTTGACTCTTTCTTCAGTAATACAATGACCAAAGATACAATTAAAAATGTAGCAGAAAACCATGAGAATAACATTCCTCCATTGGGTGATAACCATAAACCCAAAAAATTGCTGAATATTTGTAAAAGGTTACTACTTCCGAATAATGCTTCTTCCATATAAGCTGAATTTTCTAAAGAAGCGTATCTAAATAAGTTAAATAATGTATTTAATAATAGCCCAATAGAAGCTCCAATCAAAAATCCGAATATTTGATTCCTGATACGTAAAATTACAGATGTTATTTTTTCGTTCTGATGAGCTTTAGAAAGTGCCGCTAGTCCCACCAAAATTACCATGAGTGGCAAACTTGTTTCTTTCTGAATTACCAAAAATACGGAAAGAATGCTGACCTCTAGTATAGATCTGCCAAGCAATATGGATATGATAAAAAGAAAGCTAAATAAAGAAAATGCTGTTTCATTAAAGGTTGTTCTAGAGTAATGGAGTAGTGGACTAGTAAGCAAAATTAGAACACTAAAAATAGCTAAGTTCCTATTGGAAATTTTAATGACAAACAAGTACATTCCTACTATCAAAAAAAAGAATGAGGTAGTGTTAAACCATGATATATATTCTAAGACTTCCCAATCACTAAGATCAAAAGAAAATAATATAATGGCTAGTAAGTGTTGAAATAAAGGATATTTTGTTACTGCTGAACAATTTAAAAAAGTTTGATGTTCCACACATACATTAATAGCCCTTGCTGCTCGAACTAGCCCATTTGTATCTGCAACAAAATGAACATTAATAATTAACTTATCAAACAGCCATATTAAAAATACTGTGATTGGTATTGTTTTGGTTAAATTTAACATATCTTTCGTCTTCATTAATTCCTTATCAAGATATTTTTTGGATATATTGAGTATACTAAAAACACTACTTAAAAAGTAGCATTTTTAGTCTTTTTGCACTTTTTTTCCAGCTTTGCCAGTTTTTTTTACATTGAAAGTTTTTGTGACTGCCTTGTAAGATAGATTTGATGTGAGTTGCAAGTTCTGATGGTTTCTGTGCAATAAAAAGATTTTCTGTATTTTCAGTGACTTCGCGGAAGACGGGGATGTCGCGGGCGATGATGGGGAGGTTGCGGCGGGCGGCTTCGATGAGGGGGAGACCGAAGCCTTCGCCGTAGGAGGCGGCGAGGAGGGCGGTGCTTGCTGCGTAGATTTTTTCGAGGTATTCATCACTGATGGATTGGAGCCAAAAGAGGTTTTGGTGAAGTTTGGGGTGGGTGTTGATTTGGTGGATAAGGGATTCGACCATCCAGCCTTCTTTACCAACAATGACAAGATTAACATCTATATTGTCGTTCCAAAGAATTTCAAACGCATCTAGGACTTGTTGATGACCTTTGCGGGGTTCTAATGTGCCGACCATGAGAAAACTGGGTCGTTTTTGGAGCAGGCTTAACACGGATTCCGCATTGTCGGGAAGTCCAGTGGTGGGGACGCTGTTTTCGATATCAGCGCCGAGATGAAAGTAGTCAATTTTGGGTAGGGGGTGGCGGAATGATGATTCGTTTTGCAGCCAATCGGTCACATCATCGGCAACAGCTTTAGAGATACAGATTAAGCCTGTTGCAATTTCGGCGACGGTGACGAGCCAGTGGCGGAGGAGGTTGTCGGCTCCGGGGGGCCACCATTCTGGGTGACGGATCAGGAGGATGTCGTAAACGATGAAGTAGACTTTGAGGTTACGATATTTGAGTTGCCACCAGGCGCGGGTGATGGCGGGCATGAAGCGGAAGTTGAGGTCAAGTCCGAGGAAGATGTCGTGGGATGCGATCGCAACCTTCCGGTCATGCAAATCAGGTTGCTCAATTCCAAATGTGTGGTGGGTGAAATGGCGGGCGTAGCGATAGGAGCGACCGTCGAAGTAAATTGGTTCAACGTGATACCCATCGGGGGGACTTTTGAGCAGTTCGAGGGTGATGCTGCGGACAACCCTTTGAATGCCGGATTTCACATCTTCTTGAACAAGCTCCGAAATATCAACTAAGAACTGTGGCGTTCGGTGCGAGTTTTGCTGTTTTTCTAATTGGTTAAGGACTTGGTTCACCAAAAAGTCAAAGACTTGGATGATTTTAAATCTCCAGCGATCCAGCTTGATTTTAATTTTTCGCGCAATTGATTTCAAGTGATTCATCGTTTTGGAATTGACGCAAACCAAGGGGCGAAAGATGACATGATAGGATTTGGTCTGGCGTGTTAGCAAACAGACTGAAGTTTACTGTAATGCGATCGCTGATAGTTGTATTGACACTGAACGATAGTTATGGATAGTGAGAAGTCTTGGCGCATTGTTTGGGTTGGCGATCGCTCTGCTCAACAGGAGATCGAAGCCCTACGATCATGGGGCTGGACGATTCTATCCATACCGACCGCTGCCCATTCAATCAGGCAGATTGTAGCATCAAATCAAGCCGTTCTTGACCAGTCAGGACTCAAATCGGATTTTTTAGAGCGGCTCTACCAAGACTGGCTGCAAGGGAAAGGAGACGGTTCTCCTGAGGCAACGTTCATCGATCAAGGACAGACCATTGATGCTGTCATCGTCTCAGAACCCCGCTATTTGGGGCGTATTCTGACCCGCTATGGGGGCCCGGTTTTCTATCGTTCCTATGTTGCGCCGGGTCAGATTTCACAGACATTTTGGAAATTAAATTATTTTCGCGTTGTGCAAGAGCGGGCTAATTTGCGGATTTTGCCCTGTGATGAGGCGGCGTTAGGGGGTGAGCAGGCTTGGCTCAAGGCGCGGATGCGAGTGGTGCCGTTGGTGTCATCGCCTGAGCAGGCGGATCTATTCGCGGCAGCGATGGACGGGATGAGCGATCGCGCCCTTTCCCCCGCCCTCCTATCCCCAGCACCGGATGACAAAAGCGATCCGGTAGCAGTTTGCCAACGGATTTATGTGCTGTTTCATTTTCCGGGGCCGATTGTGCGGCTGAATGAACAGGGGCAGTATTTGTCGTCGGAGGGGATTCCGCGTGTGGTGCGGAAATTTGTGGAGGCGACTTTGGCGAAGACGGATTATCAAGTGGTGATTACCTGTCGGGCGGGGCAGTTAGAAGCCTGTTATGGCTTTTTTGAGGCGGGGCGGTATCCAGGGCGCATGAAGTTTGTCTTGCTTGATCCGGAGGATACTGAATTAAAGTATCAGTCGAAAATGCTTAAAGCCTGGGTGCAGGTTCGTCGTCAATATACGACGACGTGGCGGTGGTTGTGGCCGTGGATTCAGCAGCGGGCCGAGTGGACGGCGCAGGTGGTGCATCGGCGGAAGCGGGTGAAGTTGTGGCTGTTGCGGTTTTGGCAGTGGGTTTGGCTGAAGCGGTTGGCGATTCACTTTGCGATGTTGCCGTTTTTGATGCTGGGTTTAGTGGGCTTAAAAGCGGGAACGGCGGTGATGAAACGCTTGAAGGTACACCCCAAAATCATCAAGAAATATAGCAATATTGTTAATCGTCGTTATGATCATCTCGTGGTTTATAACGAGTTGGAATATTTAGAGACAATTAACCAAGATGCAAGGGCTGAATTTGTTTGGGTTCCTCATTATTATTTATTTCCTGAAAGTTCACTGATTCAAAAGAAAAAAATTCTATATTTGCCGGATTATATGCCGCACTTTTTTGGGGGGCAAAAGTTTGCAGGCAGTTTAGACCGTTGGCACGATCGCATCGGCTATACCATCGTTCACCAAGCCACATCGATTTTTACGAATTCTAAGTTTAGCCAGGCCTATTTACCGGATACAGTGTTGGAAGTAGAGCCAGAAAAAATCCATGTGCTGCCGATTCCATTGTTAACCCAAACGGCTGAGGCGATTGATCCTGAGGGTGAGCGACAGTTAACGGCAATGATTGGCGGGGCGCGATATTTGTTTTATCCGACGCAGGATCGCCCGAATAAACGGCTTCCCTTTTTACTGAAGTTGTTTAAGGATTTGTTGCGGGATTTGCCGGATTTAAAACTGGTATTGACGGCAAATATTCAGATTCATCCAGGAACAAAACAGGTCTATACCGATCTGAAATTGCAGGATGCGGTGATCTTATTAGAAGATGTGTCTGATGGGGAGTTGAATTGGCTCTATCAGCAGGCGGCGGCATTGTGTTTTACCTCAACAATGGAGGGAAATTTTCCGCCGCAAATTTTTGAGGCGTTGACGTTAAATACACCCGTGGTGGCGACGCGGATTCCGTTGATTACAGAGGCGTTGGGGGATGCGGCCGATCGCCTCCTCCTCTGTGAACCCCTCGACCTCGAATCGTTTCGGGAAAAGTTGCTCTATGCGTTGCGGTATCCGCAGCAGGTGCGCGATCGCCAACGGGTGGCCTACCATCGCATTCTTGAGCAATATAATGATGAGCATTTTGCGGAATCGGTGGCGGAGTTTTTGGCGAATTTGACGTAGCCCTCTCCCACCGGCTACTGCTTATACACAAAATGGGAAAATAGTCAGAAGGCAAATCAGGAACCCAATGAATAACAATCCAATCGGGTATCAACCTGAAACGATGAGACGAAGGATGTTTGGAGATGCCCAGCTTGCAAAAAGGGGGCCGAGCTGTACGAATCCTTCTGTCTGAAGCAGTCAGTGAGCATCCAGGCCATTGCAGGAAATTGGTCAGAGCAAATGGGATACTACCGAGAGAAAGAATCATACAAATGGTGGCAGGTGGCTCAAAATAGTCAGAGATGCCGGGCAGCAGTGAAGACAGTGACCGACATCGCTGACCGGGAAGCCGATATTAACGAACTGTGGGAGCAAACCCCCAAGTTGCAGAGCCATGCTCTGTGGTGAGGGCTTAATTTTCCATTGATTTAGGATCGCTATATGTCCCTCGTTGTGTTTATTTTGGGGTTGTCTGTGGGGTTGCTCATCAGTGTGTGGCAGCAGTATCGCTTTGCCCAACAGGTTGAACAACTCCTGCAAATTTTGCCCGTTGCCTTGCAAGATAATTCGTCCCTCGCCCCACTCTATCGACTGCGGCGATCGCTCCTTCGCCTCCTGGAAACCCAACAAACCAGCCAACAACAGGGTCAACTCTGGACGCAAATCCTCGAAGTGGCTCCCATTGGCTATTTGCGCGTCGATGCGATGAATCAGTTGCTCTGGTGCAACCCGATCGCCCGCCAAACCTTACACATTGACCGCTGGCAACCGGGACAAGTGCGCCTCCTGCTCGAACTCGTCCGCTCCTATGAACTGGATCAACTGATTGAAACCACCCGCGCCACGGGTCAACCTCAACACCAAGACTGGGTCTACCGCTCCACCACCATCGCCAAAGAAGAATGGGCCGTACCGACACCCTACGCGATCGCCCTGCGGGCCTCCACCCTACTGCTGCCGGATAATCATGTGGGGGTCTTTTTAGAAAATCGCCAATCCATTCAAGAAGCTTTGCAAGCCCGCGATCGCGCCTTCTCCGACCTCACCCACGAACTCCGCACCCCCCTCACCTCCATCCAACTCGTCGCCGAAACCCTCCTGCGTCGCCTCGACTCCCCCGAAAAACAATGGGTCGAACAAATGCTGCGCGAACTCAAACGCCTCATGGACTTGATCCAAAGCTGCCTCGACCTCAGCCGCCTCACCTCCCACCCCGATCAACTCCTCCAATGTCGGCCCATCCGCGTCACCAGCCTCATCTTGACCGCCTGGCAAACCCTCGTCCCGATCGCAGAACAAAAAAACCTCCGGCTCTGCTACCACGGCTCAGCGGAACTAGAACTAGAGCTCGATGTCGAACGCTTCATTCAAGTGCTGCTTAATATTTTGGACAATGCGATTAAACATAGTCCCGCAGGCAGTGATATTGTCGTCGCCTTAAATACCCCCGACCCTGAGAGTGATCTAGCAAAGTGGCATACAATTGATATTATCGATAGCGGCCCTGGGTTTCGCGAGGACGAAATTCCATTCATTTTTGAACGCCTGTATCGTGGTGATACCTCTCGCCAACGCTTGGATACCCACCTTCAGACGGAATCGCCGTTGATTCACTCCGGCAGCGGTTTAGGCCTGGCGATCGTTCAGCAAATTGTCATCGCCCATGGGGGGCAGGTCACCGCCCAAAATCACCCCCGCACCGGAGGAGCATGGCTCCACATTCAGTTACCAAACGTTCACTAAATCTTAATCTTGTCTGATCAACCTCTGTCTAAGATAGAAAGAATTCATAATCGCCCCTAACAATTAAATATTATTTTTTGGATATGACTTTATCGGCTTCCGCATCCACTTCTCCCCATCCAACCCAACTTGAACGTGCGCTAAAACAGTTGAGTCAGGAGGTGTTGCGGATGGGAACGCTGGTAGAACAGTCCTGTCGCCTCAGTCATCAAGCCTTTTTTCACCACGATTTTCAAGCGATCGCAGATATCACCACCATCGAACAGGAAATCGACCGCTACTATCGCAGCATTGAACTCGAATGTGCGCGGCTGATGACCCTCCAGCGCCCCGTTGCCCAAGATTTACGCTTGCTCAGTGCCTTTATGCAGTTGGTGCGCGACCTCGAACGGATTGGCGACTACGCCCAAGACCTGACGGAATTGGCTGTCAACCTGTTTAACTATCCGCCCCATCCCTGTCTCGGTGAAATTGAGCAAATGTCGCAACAGGCCCAAGGGATGCTCGCGGTCAGTCTGATCGCCTTGGCAGATCTTGACCCTGACGCGGGGGCGGAATTGAAAGAAATGGACGATACCATTGATGATGCTTATGATCGCCTCTATCGCACCCTAGCCGAATCACGGGATATCCAAGGGGTGGTCGAGCCAATCTTGCTGATGGTGTTGGCGATTCGTCACATCGAACGGATGGCAGACCATGCCACGAATATTGGCCAGCGAGTCGCCTATATTGTGACGGGCAAACGGGGTTAGTGCTCCTCCTCTCACCGGACGAAACGCTAACGATATAAAACTGTTAAGATGTGGGGCAATTTCGACGGTTTTAAGCCATTTTTGCGGCAAACTGGGAACTCGAAGCCGCAGACTTGCGATAATTTTTAAGAGACAGTATTTGAATCATGAATGGCAAGGTTTTAGAGTGGATTGACCGGATTTTGGTGTTTGATGTGTTCCTCGTGTTGGGGGGGTTTGTGTGGTTTGCGATCGCCCTCATTGGTCGCTCGGCGGGCATTCCCCTCGGTTGGGATTTGTGGTACGCCCTCTGGCAACCGTTATTTAATCCGGCGATTTCGATTTTAATCATGGGGGCGGTGTTGAGTTGGGTGTTTCGGAAACTGGGTCAACGCTTCGCCAAGTCGGAGCCGGACGAAGGCTAGAACGCGATAGGTGACTGCGCAATCGCACCACCCTGCCGACGGCCAAACAGGGAAAGCCACGCTAGGATTTGAAAGGCGTGTTTGGCGTGAAAGCATGGGCATTCGACTGCTGATTTTGGATATTGACGGCACGATCGCGGGGCAGAGCAACCGAGTGTCGCCCCCCGTTTGTGCTGCCTTGGCACAGGTGATGGCGCAGGGGGTGCATGTGGCGATCGCTACCGGGCGGATGTATTGTTCGGCGCAGCGATTCCGAGAGCAAATCCATAGCCCAGAGCCGATCATTGCCTATAACGGCGCGTGGATTCAGCATCCCGACACGGGCGATCGCCTCCTCCATCGCCCCGTCCCCCCCGAACGCCTCGCGGAACTCCTGGATCTCGCCGAGCATCCCCATTGGGCAGACAAAATTGATGTCCATGTGTACCACGACGATCGCCTCTATGTGCGCGAGATTACACCCCAAACCGAAGCCTACATCGCCCGCTCAGGACTGCCCGCCCATCCCGTGGGCGACCTGCGGCAATTGTTGGATCGCCCTTTAACGAAATTGCTGATGCTCTGTGCGGATCTTGATGCGATCGCTTCCCTCCTCACCCAGTGCCAAACCGCCTACCCCCCCGATCACCTCTACATCACCCAATCCTCTCCCACCTTTTTAGAATTCACCCACCCCCAAGCCAGCAAAGGCCACGCCGTCGCCCACCTTGCCCAGCATCACTACGGCTTGGATCTTCAGGAGGTGATGGCGATCGGCGATAATTACAACGACCTCGATATGCTCCAAGCCGTGGGCCTGAGTGTGGCGATGGGGGATGCTCCGGACGCAGTCAAAGCCGCCGCCCACTGGGTCGCCCCCTCTGTGGAAGCCGACGGTGTGGCCGTAGCCGTACAAAAATTCCTCCTGAGCCATAGCGCACCCTGAGCGGAGTCGTTGGCGAAGCCTCCCGAAGGGATAGGGTAAGCGG
>CAZCWE010000144.1:0-9294 GCA_964502285.1 uncultured Spirulina sp.
CTTCGCTTATATCCCCCGTTTAGAAAACGGGGGCTTTACGCTTCACCTTCGTAAAATCAGCCGCTCAATTTGGGATTGCTGCTGGGTGAGCCAGGCCGCGGTTAAACCGCCCAAGCTGGAGCCGATCACGGTGATGGGGCGATCGCCTGGGGGAAAACTAGCGGCGGCTTGGGCGAGTTGGCGGCTGATGGTGAGGTGGGTGAAGTCGTTTTGGTTGAAGTCGAGGATGGTTAAGGGGTGGCCCTGCTCGGTGCAGCGATCGCTTAAATATTGCGCCTTAGCCGAATAGGGACTGGAGGCGAAACCATGGAGATAGAGCCAAAAATGATCAGTCACAGGATTATCAGGCGAAATGACAGGACGAATGACACAGAAAAACAGCCTTGAAACAAGGCTGCTGTTCTCGTTGGGATGGGCGAGAAACGCTTAAGACGCAGATTGACAGTAATGAGGATCGACAATCCGCGATCGCACCTTCACCGGCTGCACGGATTGATCCACCGGGGCGCGGTTGGGGGTAAACAGATGGGTGGTCACGGCCTTACAAACCCGCTCATGGCTGCCCAGGCTGGGATAGGACCAGCTATAGGTGACCACATCCGCCGTAGCTTGGGCCGGGGGTTGGCTCAGGAGAATGCCGCCGATCACGCTCACGGCGAGGAGAGCAAAGAGCAATAGACGACTGAGAGTACGCATAGCCTTCTCGTATAAAACAATACATCACTTGCTTCTATTATGGCGGAGATCGGCGGAAAACGACAAATGAAGTGCGATTGCGATCGCCAATCCGTTCATAGCGAAACTGATCCACACTGCGCATCGCCAAATACACCCCCAGGCCCCCCAACGGTCGCTCCTCTAGGGGTTGATGAATGATCATCTCAGCATTCAGATCATCCTGAATCTGATAGGGGTTGTAATCCGCCCCGGCATCTTCTAAACACACCGTCAACGCCGCATCATCAATCCAAGCCTGAATCGACACATCCCCCGTCAACCCCGATTCCTGATAGCCATGGATGATGATGTTGGTGGTCACTTCGTCCACCGCGAGACGGAGATTATAGGCCCGTGCTTTCGACAGCCCCGCCGAAGCCGCCGCCGCTTTGACATAGGAGGCGATCGCCTCCAACGCCTCTAAATTCCCCGCTACGGTTAATCCTTCCATCAAGCTTCTGTCCTCGGTAAACGACGCACCGCCAACAACGTCACATCATCAAACTGTTTCGCCACCCCGGTATGGTCTCGCACCGCCGCCATAATCGTATTTAACATCTCTTGAGCCGAAGCCATCGACAGAGTCAAATGCTCCAGCAGTTGAGGTTTGGTGAAAAATCGCTCATCCGTTGCCCGCGCATCGGTGACCCCATCGGTATACCCCAACAGCATTTCCCCCGGAGCCAACACCGTCCGCCGCATCCGAAAGGGGATTTTCGGCATCACCCCCAAGGCTGGCCCCGAAGCGCGGAGTTCTTCCCGCACTGCCCCGGCCGCCGTCAGCACCATCAACGGCTCATGACCCGCATTCACATAGGTTAATTCGCCCGTTGTCGGATTCAAAACCCCAAAAAAGAGGGTGGCAAACATCCCTAAATCCCCATGGTTGATCGCGATGTAGTCATTGGTGAGGCGAATGGCGCGGAGGGCGAGCATGTGCTGAGTATCGAGGCGGACGGGATCGGATGAATCGGCCGTGGGGGCGATCGCATCGCCACTATATTGTTCGGCTAACATTTGATGCTCTTCTAACGATTGGACACTCAACCCCGCCAACACCGTCTGTCCCGAAAAAATCCGCATCAAACTCCGGAACAACCCCATAAACAGCGCCGCCCCCACCCCCTTATCACACACATCCGCGATCACCAGCCCCACATGACCCTGGGGTAACTCAAAAATATCGTAAAAATCCCCCGCCATTTGCTCCGCTGGCTGAAAATGGGCAGCAATCTCCCAGCCCGACACCTGGGGAATACTTGCGGGTAGGAAATTGATTTGAATTTGGCGGCCTTTCTCCAAGTCCATATTGAGACTCTGGGAATAGCGTTGCAGCCGACCGTAGATCTGAGCATTTTCGAGGACTAAGCTCATTTGACCAGCGGTCATCTCCATCACGTTCACGGTGGCGGGGCTGAAGTAGTGGGGAACGCTGTGGAGCAGGGTGATCACACCGTAGAGGGTCTGTTCTTTGAGGATGGGCACGCCGAGAACCGATCGCGCTTTGTATTGATTATCGGGCCACTTCAACCAGCGTTCATCCTGCTCGGTGTCTGGGATGAGGACGATTTGACGATGGGTATTAATCCACCCGGCTAAGCCCCGATCGATGAATTGGTTAAACAGCGTGCCGGGGGTCTGCGAACCGCCACCATCGGGGTGCGCGGTACACAGTTTGCCGTGGCGATCGACGAGTAACAGACTGCCTCGTTCTGCGCCGGTCATTGTGGTGGAGAGGGTGAGGGCTTCGAGGAGGAATTGTTTGAGAATTTCGGTGTTAATGGGCGATCGCGCAATTTCCACAAACCCTTCGAGCAGTTGCCGCTGGGCTTCGAGGGCCGTTTGAGCCAAGGTGAGTTCAGCAACTTTCTGCTGAAGTCGGGCAATTTCCTGAAGTAGGATCTGTTCTCTTAAACCATTAGCCACCAGATGCATTCCCCCAAAACGACGAAGACGTTCGCCTGCGATCGCTGACCACCATTCCGTTTTCACTAACTTACCTCTAGCAGACCCCACCCATGCCGGGAGCATCTACATCACGGCTGCACTTTCAGAAATTCCGCTCAAACACCGTCAACCCCACTTCGAGGGTGTCACAAGTGGTGAAAAAGTTGAGAAAACCCGTCACGGACATCGTGCGCCGGATATCTTCCCCTAACCCCACCAGCACCAATTGCCCCTGTTTGGTCGTGGTTTGTCGATAGAGGGACAGCAACATCCGCAAACCCGCACTGGACATATAAGGGACATCCGTTAAATTCAGCAAAATTTTACTCTTGGGGCCCGCCAACGACAAAACCCGCTGCTGCACTTTCGGCGCGGTATTTGCATCAACATCACCCTCTAGAGCAATGATCTTAATATCGCCAACCGTTTTAATGTTGATTTTCATAGTGACGGGGTTGGGGTTGGAAGATAAAAACCGCTTTGGGATTCGATTAATAGGGTATATGGTTTCTTTCCACTATGAGGGGTCTTGTCCGGATCTCTCGGCTTCAAAACGCCTATTCCGAAGCCCCAGGCTCCTCAGGGGCATTGTCTGCTGATTCCGAAGCTGCGATCGCTTCATCCTCAACGACATCACCCTCCACCGTATCCGCCTCAGTTTCGTTTTCTAGGATATCCGGAGCGGCTGGAGTCGGTTCAGCCCCAGGAGCAGCGGCCGAATCAACTGCCTGGGAGTCTGCTTCCTCAAGGCTTTCCCCGTCTGATGGCTCAGGCTCTGATAATTCAGGCTCGGACTGCACCACTGGAGCCTCACTTACGCTGTCCTCAACTGCATCCGGTGCGTCCACTGCGGCGGCTTCGGGTTCTACGGTCTCAACCTCTTCAACATCCTCAACATCTGCCCTGGGCGACTCTGGTGCGATCGCAGGGTCTTCGGGTTGAGCCTCTGGTTCGGGTTCACTGTCCTCGCTCGCTTCGATTTGCGGTGCGTCTTCTGCCTCAACGGTTTCAGCATTACGGTCTTCAGTCTCTGCCGCTGGTGATGCCTCCTCTACCGCCGTTGTGTCCGGTGCAGTCTCTGCCGCTGGCGGTTCTGGGGTGGGTACTGCGGGAGGAAGATCCGGATCAACCAAGGAGCGGAGTTGGCGATCGCTCAATTCTCCCTGAATCAACGCCGCGAGGGGATCAGGTTGGCCCGGTTGATACTCAATGCGCTGCACCACATTGTTAAACACATTGTCCACCGGCTCCCCTTGGGCATTGAGAAATTCGAGCTTGACCCAGTTCGTCCCCGGCTTAAACCCTTTCAAATACAACGGCTGCCAGCGATCGAGCACAAAACTTTGGTCATTAATCGTGACGCGAATCCGCCAATCGGCGATCGCGCCCTGGCCCTCGTCCAAAAACTTCAGCGGCGCATTCGTCAGGTAAAAATCCAACAAAATCGGCTCGGCCCCATAGGCCCCCACCGGGCTGTTATAGGTAATCAGGGGCAAGGTGGGGTCAGGGTTATTTTGGCGATTGGGGGTCAACACACTAAACGTGGTTTGGGCAAACGCCCCCTCATTCTTAAAACTTTCATCCCAGGGCTTCACCGCAAACACCCGCAGGGTATGGGTTCCGGGGGAAACCGCTTCAAAGGCGATCGCCGCTTCGACACTATATATAGGCCGCGCCGGCTGATTGTCCAACACCACCGCCAGATGGGGCCCCAACTCCAGCCCTTCCCCACGGAACAGCGGCAAATCCTCCACCCGCAGCGCCACTTCCACCGTTGACCCTGTTAAGACTGCGCCGGGTTGCGGCTGCTGGATCATCACTTGGGGCTGATAGGCTTCGAGGGCTGGCTGTAACGCCCGCACCGACGGCGGCGGTGCAGTCTCCGTGAGCGTCGTCGTCTCTGCCTGACGTTGATCCGATGTCGAGGCAGTCGAGCGATCGCCCCCGCACCCCGTCACACCAACTCCCAACAGTAACGACAAAAGGATGGCAATTCCTGCCCGTAATCCTGACCTCATACGCCCTCCAACACAGCATCAACCCAGAGGCAAGCAAATCCTGCGATCGCCCTCCTCTATAGGACTATAGCCGAATCAGTCCCCGCACCAAAACACCCCAGAACCCCATCACCCCCAATACCCCCTCCCCCCCGTCAATGCACCCCCCATTTATTAAGACAATATTTCATTTTGTAAACATATTCGTGAAGATTCTTGACGAGTTAACCCCGCGAAACAGCGATCAAATCCAGTCAAATCAAGACATTGGGGAATTTTAAATATTGTTAACCTCTCCGGCATCGGGTGAAAGCAAGACTTATCATCTACTACAAGCGTTCTGTCATCAGAACCGATTGAACTTGCACTATCCGCAATCTTGACTCGTCAAGACGCGGATACTTTAAGAAAAGCAACAACCCCTTGGTTTGTTTGCGATTCATCATCTAAATTCTCAAACGGGAATACGCTCATTTTCGTTGTCTAGGGAGGAGAATCCTCATGACAATCAGTCCTCCAGAACGAGAGGCTAAGGTCAGAGTAACGGTAGATAAAGACCCAGTAGCCACTTCAACCGAGAAGTGGGGTAAACCAGGTCATTTCAGCCGCGCATTAGCCAAAGGACCCAAAACCACCACGTGGATTTGGAACCTACACGCCGATGCGCACGATTTCGATAGTCAAACCAGTGATCTAGAAGATATTTCTCGGAAAATCTTCAGTGCTCACTTTGGTCACCTAGCCGTCGTCTTTGTTTGGTTAAGCGGAATGTACTTCCATGGTGCTCGCTTCTCCAACTACACGGCTTGGCTCAATGATCCGATTAACATCAAGCCCAGCGCACAAGTTGTGTGGCCCATCGTGGGTCAAGGCATCCTCAACGCCGACGTTGGTGGTGGCTTCCACGGCATCCAGATCACCTCTGGATTGTTCTATCTGTGGCGCGCCTGTGGCTTCACCACCAGCTATCAACTGATGGCAACCGCCATCGGCGGTCTGGTGATGGCAGCTCTGTGCATTTTTGCTGGGTGGTTCCACTATCACAAAGCAGCTCCGAAGCTGGAGTGGTTCCAAAACACCGAATCCATGCTCAACCATCACCTCTCGGTGCTCTTAGGTTGCGGTTCCTTGGGTTGGACGGGTCACCTGATCCACGTGTCCTTACCTGTGAACAAATTGCTGGATGCCGGTGTGGCAGCTAAAGATATCCCCTTGCCCCATGAGTACGTGCTCAATGCGGACAAGATGGCAGAGTGGTTCCCCAGTTTTGCCCAAGGGTTAACACCTTTCTTTACCCTCAACTGGGGTGCTTATTCGGATATCCTCACCTTCAAAGGTGGTTTGAACCCGGTGACGGGCAGTCTTTGGCTCACCGATGTGGCACATCACCACCTCGCGATCGCTGTGCTGTTCATCATCGCCGGTCACATGTACCGCACCAACTGGGGAATCGGTCACAGCCTCAAGGAAATCCTTGAAGCCCATAAAGGCCCATTCACCGGGGAAGGTCATAAAGGTCTCTACGAGATCCTCACCACCTCTTGGCACGCACAATTGGCGATCAACCTCGCCATGCTCGGTTCACTCACCATCATTGTGGCCCAGCACATGTACGCCATGCCCCCCTATCCGTATCAAGCCATTGACTACGGAACCCAGATTTCGCTGTTTACCCACCACATGTGGATTGGCGGCTTCTTAATCGTGGGTGCAGGTGCCCATGGTGCGATCTTCATGGTTCGGGATTATGACCCCGCCAAGAATGTCAACAACCTGCTCGATCGTGTTCTACGTCACCGTGATGCGATCATCTCGCACCTGAACTGGGTGTGTATTTTCCTTGGCTTCCATAGCTTTGGACTCTATATCCACAACGACACCATGCGTGCGTTGGGTCGTCCCCAAGACATGTTCTCGGATACGGCGATTCAACTGCAGCCCATCTTCGCGCAGTGGGTGCAAAACCTGCACACCCTCGCTCCCGGTGGGACCGCTCCCAATGCCCTTGAGCCTGTGAGCTACGCCTTTGGCGGTGGCATTGTTGCTGTCGGTGGAAAAGTTGCCATGATGCCAATTACCCTCGGGACGGCGGACTTCATGGTTCACCACATCCACGCCTTCACGATCCACGTTACGGCGTTGATCCTCCTGAAAGGCGTGCTCTATGCCCGCAGCTCTCGTCTGGTTCCAGACAAAGCTGAATTGGGTTTCCGCTTCCCCTGTGACGGGCCCGGTCGCGGCGGTACCTGCCAAGTTTCTGGTTGGGACCACGTTTTCCTCGGTCTGTTCTGGATGTATAACTCCCTCTCGATTGTGATCTTCCACTTCAGTTGGAAAATGCAATCCGATGTGTGGGGAACCGTCTCCGGTGACAATGTCTCCCATATCACTGCTGGCAATTTTGCCCAAAGTGCGATTACGATTAACGGCTGGCTCCGGGATTTCCTCTGGGCTCAAGCGGCTAACGTGATCAACTCCTACGGTTCAGCACTGTCGGCCTACGGCATTATGTTCCTTGCGGGTCACTTTGTGTTTGCCTTCAGCCTCATGTTCCTGTTCAGTGGTCGCGGCTACTGGCAAGAGCTGATCGAGTCGATTGTTTGGGCACATAATAAGTTGAAAGTGGCTCCGGCCATTCAACCCCGTGCGCTCAGCATCGTTCAAGGTCGTGCTGTTGGGGTAGCTCACTACCTCTTAGGTGGCATTGTTACCACGTGGGCGTTCTTCTTGGCGCGGATGCTATCCGTCGGTTGAACATCCTAACTAGAAGCGATCGCATCAGAGACACCGTTGTTCTTGGGATCGATCGCTTTGCACCCGACCTCCACCGGACGAGGTTTCGGTGGGGGGCATCAAACAAATGAGCTGCTTGTTCAAGCATCATTGTTCACGCTAGGAGTATTTCCTAAAAAGGTTTATGGCAACTAAATTTCCAAAATTTAGCCAAGATCTCGCCCAAGACCCGACAACACGTCGGATTTGGTACGGGATTGCCACGGCCCACGATTTTGAAACCCATGATGGGATGACCGAAGAAAATCTTTACCAAAAGATCTTTGCTTCGCACTTTGGTCACCTGGCGATCATCTTCTTGTGGACCTCTGGCACGGTTTTCCACGTCGCTTGGCAAGGCAACTTTGAACAGTGGATCAAAGATCCCCTGAACGTTCGTCCCATTGCCCACGCAATTTGGGACCCTCAGTTTGGTAGTGGCGCGATCGATGCGTTCACCCAAGCCGGGGCGAGCAACCCTGTTAATATCTGCTACTCCGGGGTTTACCACTGGTTCTACACCATTGGGATGACGACGAACCAAGACCTCTATCAAGGTTCGATCTTCTTGTTAATCCTGTCCGCGTTGATGCTGTTTGCCGGTTGGCTGCACTTGCAACCCAAGTTCCGCCCCAGCCTGCAATGGTTCAAGTTGGCCGAACATCGTCTCAACCACCACCTGGCTGCCCTCTTTGGGGTGAGCTCCTTGGCTTGGACGGGTCACTTGGTTCACGTGGCAATTCCGGAATCTCGCGGTATTCATGTGGGTTGGGATAACTTCCTGTCGGTGAAACCTCACCCGGCGGGCTTGGCTCCCTTCTTCACGGGGAACTGGAGCGTCTACGCTCAGAACCCGGATACGGCGGGCCATGTGTTCGGTACGTCCGAAGGTGCAGGCACGGCGATTTTGACCTTCTTGGGTGGGTTCCATCCTCAGACGGAATCGTTGTGGTTGACGGATATTGCGCACCACCACTTGGCGATCGCAGTGATCTTCATCATTGCCGGTCACATGTACAAAACCAACTTCGGAATCGGTCACGAAATCAAGACCATTCACGAAGCCCACAACCCCCCGAAAGGTACGCCCTTCGGTGGCATGTTGGGTGCAGGTCACAAGGGACTGTATGACACGATCAACAACTCCCTCCACTTCCAACTCGGTTTAGCCTTGGCTAGCCTTGGGGTGGTGACCTCACTGGTGGCGCAACACATGTACGCCCTGCCGTCCTACGCCTTCATCGCGAAAGACTACACCACCCAAGCGGCGCTCTACACCCATCACCAGTACATTGCTGGCTTCTTGATGGTTGGTGCGTTTGCCCACGGTGCGATCTTCTTTGTGCGGGACTACGATCCTGAAGCCAACAAAGATAACGTGTTGGCCCGGATGCTCGAACACAAAGAAGCGATCATCTCTCACCTCAGTTGGGTATCTCTGTTCCTTGGGTTCCATACCTTGGGTCTCTACGTTCATAACGATGTCGTAGTTGCCTTCGGTACGCCTGAGAAGCAGATCCTCATCGAGCCTGTCTTCGCGCAGTTTGTGCAAGCGTCTTCAGGTAAAGCCCTCTACGGGATGGATGTGTTGCTTTCTAGCACCGACAGCATTGCCGCTAATACCGGTGCTGTTTGGCTGCCGGGTTGGTTGGATGCGATTAACAGTGGGACGAACTCCTTGTTCTTGACCATTGGGCCTGGGGACTTCTTGGTTCACCATGCGATCGCCCTCGGCTTGCACACCACCGCCTTGATCTTGATCAAAGGCGCGTTGGATGCTCGCGGCTCCAAGCTGATGCCCGACAAAAAAGACTTCGGCTACAGCTTCCCCTGCGACGGCCCCGGCCGTGGCGGCACCTGC